>DVNE01000023.1 GCA_018714625.1 Candidatus Coproplasma excrementigallinarum | reverse complement strand
GCTTGCAAAATATTTCGGGGGAGGAGTGTAAGATTTAATGTCTCTTATCCTGAGGTTGTGGTTCAATCCCGCTTCGCAGCTCTTTTGGTACCGTCCTATTTTTATGATAGAGCTGCTTGCGGCTGAGGCACTCTTTTGTTTAAAACTCAAGCGCAAGCAATACTTCCCGCTGCGCGTTGCGCTTGCGGTGTTGATTTCTGTCCGACTGAGTTTTCTTGTGCCGATTGTAAGCTACGATGCGTTCTACAACGCGTTTATGTTTCTGGTAATGGTTGCGGTGACAATACCGCTTATGAAGTTCTGCTTCAACGAAAGCTGGAAGGGCATACTCTTTTGCGCCTTTGCAGGCTACGGCGTACAACACGTGGCTTTTCAGATTTACGATATTCTCAGTCACGCTTTTTATTTCGACCCGTCTGCCGGCATGTATGTGTCAAACGGAACGCTCTCGTTCTTCAACAGCGCAGCTTCGTTTACGGCTTTTATGGGCTGCCATTTCTTTACATACTTTCTCATGTACATAATTTTCGGCAGAAAAATATGCAAAAATATGTCGATAGACCTTGAGAATATCACCCTGCTTGTCGTCGTAATTATAATAAGCCTTTCCAACATAGTGCTCAGTTCAATAGTTACATACACCTGCTACAATCCCTACAACAGAAACGCGCTGATAATGCTTGCGGTCAGCAATGTGTTCTGTTCTTGCCTGATACTTTATATCCAGTTCAAGCTGCTGCGCTTCAGAAATCTTGAGCGCGACCTGGACATAGAAAAGCGCCTGAGGCGTGTGGAGGAAGAGCAATACGCCCTTTCGCAGGAGAATGTGCGACTGATAAACTTGAAGTGCCACGATTTGAAGCATCAGATACGCGCCATGGGCAAGAATGTGGTGGATAAGGATGTGCTTGCGGAAATTGCAGACGCCATATCCATATACGACGCCGCATTTACTACGGGCAACGAGGCGCTTGACATAATTCTTACCGAAAAGAGCATGATGTGCAGGGCGCAGGACATCCGTCTTACTTGCGTGTGCAACGATATTCCGCTTAAGTTCATGAAGGATTCCGATGTGTACAACCTCTTCGGCAACGCCATAGATAATGCCATGCGTGCGGTTGCGCCGCTTGAAAAGGGCAAGCGCGTGATATCTATCGCCATCAAACGCAGGGCGAGCATAATGTCTGTGAATATACGCAACTGGTATGTGGGCGAACTGACCTTTGTAGACGGCTTGCCGTACACCACCAGCGTGGAGGACGGCTATCACGGGTTCGGTATGCTCAGCATGCGCGAGATAGTCGAACGCTACTCGGGCGAATTTGTGGTTTCGGCAGAGAGAGGGGTGTTCGAGCTGAACATACTCTTCTTCAATGTGTAAATCCTGCCCTGCTTTTCTGGAAATTCTGTCAGATTTGTGGCCGCGGTGCAAATGCATTGCGGCTCTTTTTTTGCCATTTATTACCATAAAATGACAAAAAGTAACAAATATAAGGAAACTATTGTTATTGCTTATCAGATATTGACTTACGCTGGTTTAATCTTGAGTTGCGAAAACTCTATTGACAAAGTTACAAATCTTATCTACACTACGGGTGAAGGCAGGTAACAGCCGGGTTTTAAACGTTGCCTAAAAGGGGCGGGTTAATTAATCGGGCTGGTAGCAATCGCTTTCCTGCATGGCTTAAAGCAAAGGGCCTATGGCTTTTGCAAATAAATATTTATTACCAGGAGGAAAAATTTGTATGAGAAAGTCACTCAAGGTCATGTTGACCGCAATGCTTATGGCTGCGTTGGTCTTTTCCGTAGGTATCGTGAGCGCTTGCAGCTCGGGTACCAGCGAAGAGGATGCGGCTAAGATTGAGGAACTCACCAATCAGCTGACCGAAGCAGAAAAGAAGCTTAAAGAAGCAGAGGACGAAGTTAAAAAACTCGGCGAACAGATAGAGGCTCAGAAGATGACCATCGGCGGCACCGATAATATAGACTATATGCTTGCAGACGACGGCAATTCCTATATAGCTATCGGTCCCAATGACTCAACGACGGATTCTCACTTTGAAATTGCCACCGTATATCAGGGTCTGCCCGTAACTGAAATAGGCGAACAGGCTTTCAGCGGATATAATGAAGAAAACCTTGCAGCAGGTACGGTAAAGTGCGTTATCCGCAGCGTTTCCATACCTTCAACCGTTACCACGATAGGTAAAAAGGCGTTTGCATACGATGGGCAGCTTGTAGATATTACCTTTGGCGGCCCGTTCGACCCGCTCTCCGGCGAGGAAGCTCTTCAGCAGTGCGGCTTCACGCTTGTAAAATTCCCCGTAGGACAGACAGGTATCCCCAATGGCTTCCTGCGTGAAAATCACTCGCTTGAGACGGTCATTCTCCCCGAGGGCGTGACCTGGATAGGCAACGGTTCGTTCTTCGACTGCTCGAATATCAAAGACCTGTATTTCCCCGAATCCATCACCCGCATAGAAGCAAACGCATTCTGGGGTTCATTCTATATCACCATAGCCAACTTCCCCACAAACCTTGAATATCTCGGCAAAGAAGCGTTCTATTATTGCGTAAATATAGCCGCTCCCGTAGTATTCGGCGAAAACTTCAAGTTCTTTGGCGGAAATGCGTTCTATAACAGCAGGAGCATTCCTTCTATAACCTTCACCGTAACCGAAGGCTGGTACTCAACCCAGAGCGAAAACACCACTCCCGGCGCAAGCGACACAACAGCAATGACTGCAGAACAGATGACGGGCGACCTCAAGGCTCTGCTCACCAAACCCGGCAACGAGCAGGAAGGCGCAATGGGCGAATACTTCTTTATTCGCGCGTAATCAAAGAGGTCTGCTTTTGCAGAAATTAAACAGGAGTTTACACTATGAATCCGATTTTAGTACAATTCATCAAAGATAACCTGGCTTTCGTGATTATCACCGTAATAGCCATTGCGGGAATAATTGCAACGGCGGTTATTCTGGGCGTGACTGCCCGCAAAGCAAAGGCAGGCGGCGGATTTCTGGTCGGTGGCAAACGCCTTGGTGTAAAATATTCGTTGATAGCATTTGTACTGGTAGTTCTGGTCTTTGCCAACTATGTGCTTTATTCCTTCTCGGGCACCATTACGCTCGCGCTGTGCGGCTCGGGCGTGGTGGTGGACGAGGTAGCGGTAGACACCGCCTCGCAGAACAGCGCTGCGCTGTGCGTGGAGATAGGTGAAGACGGCATGACCTTGCTGAAAAACAACGGAACTCTTCCGTTGGCAGAGAGCAATAAAAAACTCAATGTGTTCGGCTGGAGCGGCTGCGATAACGGCTTCGTACACCAGGGAGCAGGCAGCGGCGGCGGCACGGATACGGATATAACTACCATATACGAGGGCTTAAGGCAGTCCGGCTTTGAAATAAATGAAGAGCTGGCCGAAAAGTACAACGCAATGTCTTACAGGCGCGAAGGTTGGGACTATTACAAACTGCCCGAAGGCGACGAATCTTTCTATACCGACGAGCTTATGAATAACGCCAAAGCGTTTTCCGATACGGCGCTCATAGTGTTCGGCAGGAGGGGCGGCGAAACTTCTGACCTTCCCCGCTATCAGCTCAGTCTGAGCGGCAAGCGCGATCCTTCAAGGATGTTTTCGCAGACCAGTAAGCTTGAAGACCTGATGATTGAAAAGGTAACCGAAAACTTCGATAAGGTAATAGTTATTTTTAACACTACCAATGTAATGGAAGCCGGTTTCCTCAACAACGATAAAATAGATGCAGCCATAGCAATTTACGCTCCCGGCTCAAAGGCCACCCCTGCCATAGGCAACCTGCTTTCGGGCAAGGCCAACTTCTCCGGCAGGACGGTTGATACCTGGGCGTATGACCTGACCACGGCGGCCGCCTGGGCAAACGCAGGCGCCGACGGCACGCACCTTATCAATGCCTCCGGCAGTGAAAAGGCTTACATATCCAACTACGCCGAAGGCGTATATATGGGCTACTATTGGTACGAAACTGCCGATAAAGAGGGCTTCTGGACGAGCGATTTCGCCAAGGATAAGTGGGACATAGAGAATGGCTATCAGGATGTCGTTCAGTTCCCCTTCGGCTATGGCCTCTCTTACACCGATTTTTCGTGGTCGGTTGAAAGCGTTTCCATAGCTCCCGGCACAACGCTCAGCGTTGACGACGAAATAAAAATTGAAGTGTTTGTGCAGAATATCGGCGAACGCGATGGAAAAGAGGTAGTTCAGCTCTATCTTGAGCCGCCCTACAAGGCTGGCAGCATAGAAAAACCTGCAGTCAAACTAGTGGCTTTTGCCAAGACGGGACTTCTTAAACCGGGCGAAGGCGAGATGCTCACCCTCTCCGTAAAAGTAACCGATTTTGCAAGCTACGATGTGTACGATTCAAACAACAACGGCTTTATGGGTTACGAAATAGAGGGCGGAATTGGCGACTACGTTTTAAGTCTGCGCAACAATGCCCACGAAGTGGCCGAAGTGGAAGGTCTGTATGGCGCTTCGCTTGCCTTCTCGGTACCCGATACTGGTTATAAGGTAGAAAATGACCCCGTAACAAACCAGAAGGTGGAGAACAGATTTACCAACTACACAAATCCCGTTTCAGGCGCTACATCTGTCACCCAGGAAAATGCGCTCTCAGACTCCTCAAAGGCATATTCAGTTGACGGCAGCGATACCCCCTATGCGTTTGAGTATATGACGCGCGCCGACTTCGAAGGCACTTTCCCCGAGTATGTCGATTATCCTTCGATGATGGATACTCAGTTCTACAAGGAAACATACGTCGTAAATACACCCAAAGTGGTGGAGAGCGACGTAATGCCCGAATACGATTCCAAAGATACAAATTATCAGCTGCTTGACTTTATATATGAAATAAAGGACGAGGCCGGCAACCCCGTGCTTGACGAAAAAGGTAACAAGACCTACGGGCTTGTTCCCTATGAGGACGAGCGTTGGGATGAGTTGGTAAGCCAGATGAGCCTCAACGATTTATATGTACTGTCTGCGGCAGGCGGCTTCGGCACACAGAAAATTGACTCCGTCGGCAAGCCCGCTGCGGTTGATAAAGACGGCCCCTGCGGCTTCAACAGCCTTATAACGGGCAGCGGCGGCGGCACAGAGAGTGCAACTAACTTCCCTTGCGAAACTCTTATCGCTTCAACCTGGGACTGGAAGCTCTCCTATCGCTTCGGACTGGCCCTGTCGGCAGAAGGCAACGCCCTCAGCCTGGACGGACTGTATGGACCTGCGGTAAACATTCACCGCAATGTGCTCAACGGCAGAAACTTTGAGTACTACTCGGAAGACCCCTACATTTCAGGTATAATGTGCGCTTACACGGTATACGGCTGCAAGGAAAACGGCGTATATTGCTGGATAAAGCACTTTGCCCTCAACGAAAACGAAACTGGCAGAACGCATATGTATCAGTTCTGCACAGAGCAGGCCCTGCGTGAAATTTATCTGCGCCCCTATGAAATTGCCGTAAAGGTAGGCGGGGCAAACGCAATAATGACCTCTTACGGCCGCGTTGGCACCGTGCGTGCGTCGGGTTCTTCCTCGCTCAATACCTCAGTGCTTCGCAATGAGTGGGGCTTCAAGGGCGCGGTCATTACAGACTACTACAACGCCGGCGTTGTTCATGACGCAGACGAATGTATACGCGCAGGTAACGACCTTATGCTCGACCCCAACGGCAGACCCAGCTATTTTGGTGACCAGAAGAGTGCAACAACTGTAATAGCTCTGCAGAAGGCGGCAAAGAACATAATGTATGCCTATCTTGAAACCAAGTATACCGCTCAGGTGGCTACGGGGCTTGACCTTTCGAACTACATAGGCGGCAAGCAGGATGTGTTTGCGTGGTGGATTCCCATAGTGGGAGTTATGGATGGATTGATTGTTCTTGGCGGAGTGGCGTTTGGCGTGCTAAGCGTAATCAATTACAGAAAATCACGCAAAAAGGCAGCAGAGGCGTAAGAGCTTTTAAACAGAACTTCTTATGTTTGAATAGCTGTTCTACAAAAGCAAGTTGTTCTGTAAACCAAAAACTTGCCATATTTAACAAAAATATCCGTCGGCTGTGCCGATGGATATTTTTTGCAGCGCATTTTTTTAATTGGGGGCATAGTATGCCTGAATTAACGGGCATATATGGCAAAAATTTGCCGCAAATTTATATCAAGAAAAATAGTAAAATACGCAATAAATTTATTTTATTATGTGACAAATTTTATTATGTGGCAAACCGCAAAGTTTAAAAAGTTAAAAAAATTCAAATGCATAAGCTTACTGAATACGCAGTATAAGCCGAGAAAATGCGCGGCAAGCATGTAAATGCCTGTAATTAAAGCAGGCTTACTTGCTCGCCTTAAAAAACTTTTATACTGAATTTGCGTCGAAATCAATTTTACTATTGAAAAAAGCTTGCATTTGTTGTATAATAAAAACTGGAAAATTGCATTGAGCGGGCTGCCGCGTGGGTTAGCGGCCTTTGCCCGTATGGGAGAATTAAATGTTCAAAATTGCCATTATAGAGGACGAGCAGAGGTGGATAGACGAATTCCGCGCCTATATTCAGCGATACGGCGCGGAAGAAAATGAGTTGTTCAGCGTGGAAGTATTCACCAACGGTATGGACTTTATCAGTGACTATAAGGGCGGATATGACCTCATCCTTATGGACATAGCAATGCCGCATATGAACGGTCTGGAGGCGGCGCGCAGGCTCAGGCAGGTTGACGGCGCGGTCGACCTTATATTCATAACAACGCTCGCGCAGTATGCAATAAAGGGGTACGAGGTAAACGCACTCGACTATATCGTCAAGCCCGTAAGTTATGACTTGTTCAAAATCAAGCTCGATAAGGCGCGCGCCCATTCAGGCAAAAAGCACGCGACTTCTTTTGCCGTGCGCGGCGGGGGCATTATGCACATGGTTCCGCTCGCCGATATTAAGTATGTGGAAAGCGTGAAGCACTACCTGTATTTCCATGTCGTAGGCGGAGATGGCGAGCTGAAAATGCGCGGCACTCTCGGCGAAATCAAGCCGCTTTTCAAGGAGAACGGCTTTGCCGAAGTAAACCGTTCGCTGCTTGTCAACCTTGCGTATGTAGAGGGTTACACGGGCAACGAAATAACCGTCGGCGGCGAAATTCTCCCCCTCAGCCGAATATATAAGGCCGATTTTCTGAATGAGCTGACAAAGTATATAGGCGGCTCTTTAAGTTCCGATTGACGCGCCTTGCCATATGCCTTAAGTTGCCGCGGCAGATAATTGACCGCATAGTATGGCCAAACTAAAGGCATAGAGGCGAAGGCTTTGAGTGTTTTTGTTCAGGGCGCACCCTGCTTTGGATTGCGACTTGGTTACCCGATTTTTACAAGGTACAACATATGCCCTTAGAAGAATTTTTCCAGATAAGAATATACCACGGCTACATTCTGCAGCTGTTCTTTGCCGAGGCGCTCTTTTTCCCCGTATTGGAGAGGAGGAGCCATTTTGTCGTGCGTATCATACTTTCCTTTCTGGTGTTTGCGCTTCTCTCCGTGGTTGCCACCAATGTAATCTATCACTGGCTGCCCGCAGGGTTGAATTCGCTCACAATATTCCTTCTTTCGCTTGCCATGGGCGCGGTATGCTTCAAAAGCAACTTCAAAGAGCTGTTGTTCTGCTTTGTGGGCGCGCAGCTCCTGCAAAACCTTGCGCACAATATAGAAAATGTATTTTATCTTCCATTCAGCAAGGATATAAGCAATACAGGCTGGTTTTTCATATCGGTTGCAGCAATGGCGGTGGTATATGTTGCCGCGTGGTTCATAATAATACGCCGCTTTTCGGGCGGTAAAAAAATAAGTCTGCAGAGCTACGGCGTGCTTGCCATCGCGCTGTTTTCCATGCTGTTCTGCTACGCCATTCAGTTTCTGTTCCAGGTGTACGAGCTCGACGGAATATGGGTGATAAGGCTTGCGCTAATATTCAGCGACGTGCTTACGCTTATGTTGCAGTTCGGACTTCAGGGCTATAAGTGGAAGGTGGACGAAAACGCCGAGCTTGAAAGATTGATTGCCCAGGAGAGCAAGCACTACGAATCAATGAAGTCCAATATGGACATTATAAATATGAAGGCGCACGATTTAAAGCACTTCATAGCCGATTTGCGCGGCGGCAAGTATATGGATGACAGCGGCCTCGCCGAAATCCAGGAGGCGGTGGAAAAGTACGAACAGTCTGCCAACACGGGCAACAACGCGCTCGACGCCGTCCTGACAGAAAAAATGTACATCTGCCACAAGAACGAAATTGCCTTTTCCACAATGATAGACGGCAGTCTGCTCTCGTTTATGGGGCTCAGCGATATAACTTCGGTGTTCGGCAACATTTTAAGCAACGCCATAGAGTATGAAATAGCCGTGCCCGAAAAGGACAAGCGCTACATTCTTTTAAAGGTGTTCCGCAAGGGTGCTCTAGTGTGCATACATTCAGAAAATTATTGTACCGCACATCTTGAGTTTGCCGACAGTCTGCCGCAGACCACAAAGGGTTCGGCGGTATATCACGGTTTTGGTCTGAAGTCGGTAAGGTATGTCGCCAAAAAGTACGGCGGAAACCTGACCGTCTCCAATGACGGCGAAACTTTCGCCGTGGATATTATCGTGCCCATTCCGCAGGAGAAAAAGCATTAAAAGCTGTTTTCAGCGCATTAATTTTATAAATATGGCAATAATTACAGAGGTTTAAGCGGGCTTTTAAGCCGCGTCCCGACTGCCATTATCGGCTTGCGCGATAAACTCGTAAGGCAAGTTTAATGCAGTTCGGTTTATTCCATATATATAACTCACTGAGTTTTATAACAGAAATTGAACGGCATTCAAAGGGGTTAAAAAGACAGACGAGGCTTTATAGAAAAAAGGCGACGAGGCTTTATAGAGAAAGAGCATGGGTTTTAAAGCACAGCCCGCGGCACGCAAAAGCCGCCTTTAGGGGCGGGTTCGTTTTATTCTTTTCCAATACAGACTTTTTTTACGGAGGCGGATTGGCGCATTGCTTCAAGCAGCAACGGAGCGCGTATTTTGCGCTCCTTTTTTATTGTCGCGTGTTCTTGCACTACGATACTGTGGCGGAGGGCAGGCTATCCTATAAAATGGGGCAATTTTTATAAAAAGGACAACCGCCTCCATATCGGCTCGCCCCCCCATATCGGCTCTTATAAAAGACGGGCAGCGGCTTATAAAAAGGGTGCAGTCGCTTTTATAAAGGTTCTAAATGATTGTATTTTTCAGAATTTGCCACAAAACACCAACTTTTTGCCAAATGTAATACAAAAAAAATTTTGGTGATATACTACGAGCTGTCGATGGGAAGAGGCGGCAGGTTTCCCGCAATTCCCAGGTCGGCGAGTATATTTTTATTATAACTTGGAGGATTTGAATGAAAGTCACGAACAAGACAAGAAATGTCGTGCGCGGCCTCACCGGTATCTTTGCCGGACTGCTGGCTATCTCTATCGGCGGCACAGCGATTGTTAATTCGTATCGTTCCTGGATCGATACCAACCTGCTGACAGTAAGCTCCGGTATGTATACGCCCGGCGGTTCAACCATTGAAACCTACAATTACCGCGTAAAGAGCTCTGACGAAGTGCTGGGCGGCTACGACCTCTCTACTTCTAAGGGCATGTACGATTATCAGAAGGCTGCTGCCATACAGATTGCAAGCGAAGGCGTCGTTCTTATGAAAAACGACGAAAATTCCCTTCCCCTTGCCAAGAACAGCGAGGTAACGCTTCTCGGCACGGCTGCATATAACGTATTCCACGGCGGTACAATGGGTTCAATGCCCGTTGAGAGCGAAAAGGTTTCCTTTGTGGACGCGCTCACTCAGCAGGGCATGACGGTAAACCAGACGGCTTACGATGCCTATAAGAAGGCTCCCGGCTATGGTTCAAGCGCAACCTCAACTCCCTGGGGCACAACCTCTGTAAACAGCAACCTCTCCAGCCTTTCAAGCGGCAAATTCACGCTCAACGAATCTTCTCCCGCAGATGTAGGTCTTAAGGCTCCTGCAAACAAGGGCGGCACGGCAATCGTTGTACTCTCAAGGCAGGGCGGCGAAAACTCTTACTATCTCCCCGGCGAGCAGGGTAAGGGCAACACCGAAACCAATTCCTGGGACGCAAATCACGATGTTTTAGGCCTCTCTGTAAAAGAGATGGAGACCATAAAGTACGCTAAGATCAACTACGACAATGTGGTTGTAATTATCAACTCCGACTCTGCAATGGATATTCCCGAACTCTTTGAAAATGGCGGCGAGTACGAGGCAGACTCCGTTCTGTGGGCAGGTCTTCCCGGCACATACGGCTGGGTAGCTGTTGCTCAGGTACTCGACGGCACGGTAAATCCTTCAGGTCATATGGTTGATACCTATGCCGCAAAGTCCAGCGTTTCGGCTGCAAACCAGAACTACGGCGTATTCGTATTCGGCAATGCCAATCCCGACGATACGCTCCAGTCAAACAGCCAGAAGAGCCTTTGGTATATGCCCGAAGTTGAAGGCATCTACATCGGCTACCGCTACTACGAAACCCGTTACTACGATGCAGTTATGGGTCAGGGCGAGGCTTCCGTTGCACACAAGGGCGCAAACGTAGATACCGCAGACCCCAATGCAACCGAGTGGAACTATGCGGACGAAGTTGTTGCAGGATTTGGCTACGGCCTCTCTTACACAACCTTTGAAGAAACGCTCAACAGCGTGACGGTAGACGAGAGCGCAGGCACGATTACTGCATCTGTAACCGTTGAAAATACCGGCGACGTAGCAGGCAAGCATGCCGTTCAGCTCTACGTAAACGTTCCCTACACCGAGGGCGGCCTTGAAAAGTCGGCGATAGCCCTCGTAGGATATGCCAAGACGGACACACTCAAGGCTAACGGCGGCGAAGAAACCGTTACCATAACGGGCGAACTTCAGGACATCGCCACATACGACGAAGAGCTTGAACACGACGGCGTAAAGGGCGGCTATGTGCTTGAACAGGGCGAGTATGTATTTGCAGTGGGCAACGGCGCACACGACGCGCTCAACAATGTGCTCGACTATAAGGGCGTTACTCCCGCGGCAAACGACGCAATGGACTATGCCGGCGACGAGGCTCTCACCAAGACTTACACCTTCGACGAAGACTATACAATAACCGAAACCAAGAACGGCGAAACGATTGAAAACCAGCTCCAGGATATGGAATTCGATATGTTCGACGAAGAGATAACCGAACTTTCGCGCTCCAACTGGAACACAACCTGGCCCAAGACCTACACCGGCCTCAATACCACCGAAGCAATGAAGGCAGGCCTCGAGTGCAAGGTTTACACCGTTCACGCAACCGATAACAACGGCGTGGAAGTTATCTGGAATTCCGACGAAACAAGCTACACCTTTGCTCAGCTCAAGCCTGAAAGGGGTGAGTGGCTGGATTATAACGACGAGCGCCTTATAGACCTCGTTCAGCAGGTATCTCTTGAAGATGCTATCGCCTGCGTAACGCAGTGCGGCGGCCAGGACTTCGATGCAATACCTTCCATTGAATCCCCTGCATTCAAGACCACCGACGGTCCCGTTGGTTACGACTCCGAGCGCGGCAAGCTCAGCATAGACTGGAACACCGTTAACGAAGTTTACGATACGGAGGATGGCGACCCCTATGGCGAAATAGAGATGCGTCCTCTGCCCACAATGCCTGTAATAGGCGCAACCTTCAGCCACGAAATGGCTACCCTCTCCGGCGAAGTGCTCTCTATGCTTGCACTCTGGTCGGGCGTTGCAGAAGTATGGGGTCCCGGCGTCAACATTCACCGTACTCCTTACAATGCACGTAACCACGAATACTATTCTGAAGACCCCGTGCATCTTGCAGACATGGCCAACGACTTCGCAACCGAAGCAAAGTCAAACGGCCTTGTAACCTGCCTCAAGCACTTTGCATTCAACGATACCGAGGCTAACAGAAGCGGTATAGCTCCCTTCATGACCGAGCAGCGCGCACGCGAACTCGACCTCAGGGCATTCCAGAAACCCATTGAAAACGAAAGCGCACTTGCAGTTATGACAGGTTTCAACCGCGCAGGCGCAACATTCTGCTCGGCACATACCGGCCTTATAACCGGCATACTCCGCGAAGAGTGGGGCTTCAACGGCTTCTGCCTTACCGATATGGTAAGCCCTGCTTACTATATGAACCCTCGTGACGCGATTGCAGCAGGCACGGACGGCGTGCTTACGGCATCGAGCGCCAACAACATTTCTACCGGCGTAAACGGCTGGGGTGAGTTCACTCCCGCAGGTCTTGCGCAGGATAAGGATATGCAGCAGAGGATACAGGACGCTATTCACCGCGCACTCTATATCTTCATTAACTCCAACGCAACCAACGGCTATACCACCGAATCCCGCTTCACAACGTTCAGGACCTGGTACGATAACGCCCTCACCGCACTTGTAACGGTAACGGCCATACTCACCGGCGTTTCGGCGGCAGGATATATAGCAACCACAGTACTTCTGAAGAAAAAGGAAAACAGTGCAACGGAGGTAGAAGATGAAGCTTAAAATTGATATAACTGCCATTGGTGCAGCAGTCGCCGCAGTACTTTCAATAGTAGCGATGGCGCTCTTTGCAAAGGCATACAACAACTGCTACGACTACTTTTCAATGCAGTTTGCCGGACTTTCCTATGTGATAGGTTTCGGCGTGGTTTCAATAATACTTGCAGCAGCGCTCATAGTTCTTCCCATGGTAAAGGCAGAGGGCGGCGCTAAAAAAGCATTGAAGATAGCAACCGACGTAATAGTAGTT
Organism: Candidatus Coproplasma excrementigallinarum; assembly: GCA_018714625.1. Lineage (GTDB taxonomy): Bacteria > Bacillota > Clostridia > Christensenellales > Borkfalkiaceae > Coproplasma > Coproplasma excrementigallinarum. The sequence continues at coordinate 15,663 of DVNE01000023.1, read as the reverse complement.
GCGCTCTGCATATTCTTCTGCCTTATGGTTATATATGCGGCAAAGTCCTCCGTATACGAGATGGCTCTTACCTGGGGTTCAGAGCTTCACTCTAACGAGCCCCTGATGCCCGCAGCTTGCAGCAATGCCCTTGCTTCAATTATAATTTCGCTTGTGGCAATGTTCATTGTAGGTATCACCGCCTGCATAACCAAGACGGTAGTTGCCAAGAAGAACTAATCCTTAAAGGTTTGTATCTCCTAAATCAAACAGGGTGGCCGGTTCCACCGGCCACCCTGTAAATTTTTGATTTATATGTCCGAATTTTAAGACGGTAGTATTGATTATCGAATAGTTACGTGATATAATTACTATTATCGCAAAGCTTTTAATTCGGGCAGCAAAGTTAAAAATCTGCGTTTTAAGAGGCGATATTTTGAAAATTAAACATACCCTTACAATTCTGTGCGCGGCAGTGGTTGCGGCGGCATCGCTCACGCTGTGCGCATGCGGCGGGGAGGGCGGCATTACTTCGTGGGAAGTCCCGCAAAAATATCGTGTTGAAAATACTGAGCAGGGGGGCACGGTGGAAAAGCTGGAATATACCGCCAACGACTATGCCCTCGGAACGGACAATACAGAGGTAAAGTACTGCAATGTGTACCTTCCGTACGGTTACAGCGAGGACGTGCAGTACAACATTCTGTATCTGCTCCACGGAACAGACCCGCAGACGGTAGTGCATCAGAATACCTGGCTGTATACCATAGGAATGAAGAACATTCTAGACAATATGATATACTACGGCGATATAGAGCCGCTCATTGTGGTTGCCCCTACATTCTATTCTTACGGGCTCTACGGCGACGACAATATGAGCAGCATAACCGAAATGACGCCCGTCAAGCAGAATTCAAACAACAACTTCGGCAGGGAACTGCGCAACGATATAATTCCCGCAGTTGAAAGCGCTTACTCGACCTATGCCGAAGACGTGACGGAGGAGGGGCTGATTGCCTCGCGCGATCACCGCGCAATGGCCGGACTTTCCAACGGTTGCAGAATTACCCTGCAGGGCGGAATGGCGGAAAATTTTGACTATATCAGCTGGTTCGGATGCTTTTCCTCTTCAGTAGACAGCGAAATAATTCTCGATGCGCTCAATTCCGAAAAGTTTTCGGGCTACAAGCTCAACTATATGTTCAATGCAGACGGCATTTACGACTTTGCCTACAACGCTCATACGCGCATGGTGCGCGAGCTTATGGAGGACGATAAGTTCACTGAAGAGAACACCGAGTATGTTCAGATAGCTTTCGGCTATCATTCGGCGCGCTCCTGGCGGGTGGGACTGTATGACGCCCTTCAAAGGTTCTTTAAGTAGGTGACCTATGGAAAAGGTAACAAAGTATTTAAATCTGGCGCTGCTTATTCTTCTGGCGGCAGCCTGCCTCGGCGAGTTTGTATTGTGCTTTATCCGCGGTTATTCCGAGCTGTGGTACACCATTTTAGTGCCCTCTGTATTGGTTGTTGCACTGGCCGTCGCTGCCTTTAAAACACACGTTAAATGGCTGTATTTCATAGGCACGGCAATAGTGCTCGGCGGCGCTGTGCTGCTCATAGGTTTTCCCTCGTATGTAATGTATCTTGCCCTGATTTTTGGCGGACTTTCCCTTGCGGCAGAAATTTGTATGCTCGTCATATATATCTGCGGCCGCCGCTCGGGCAACAAACATTGAAACTTAAAACTATTTAAAAAGCATAAAAGGCGGGCGGCAGATTTGCCGCCCGCCTTTATATGTGCGCTTTACTGCCTATGGCGCGCTGTGCCGTTTGTATGCGCTGCGACAGCATTTCGCGCCTTGATTTTTGATGTGAATTTTACAAAGTGAGCGGCGGCCTGCAATTTTGCAGGCCGCCGCGTTACTTAAGTTTTTATAAATTGTAAGTTTGTTTAAAGCGGTTATCAGCCGACTATGAACTCTATCATTCCGCCGTCTGCAAAAAAGGTCAGCTCTCTGCCGCTGTACTCGGCGTTTTGCTTTTCACCAGCCTCAATCGAAGGGGCGGCGGGGGGATTGGACATTCTGTACGCAAGCTCAACCGTGTATCTGTGACCTACGGCGTATGTAAGCGTAATGGTCACCGTGCCGTCTTCGGCAATCTCGTAGTAGCCGTCAAGCACGCTCTGGGATTGCTGAAGGTACATTGTGTCTTCCCAGTTCAGATCCTCGAATGTGAAGTAGAGGTTTTCCGTCTCGTCGTCGTTCAATACGGCAGAAAGGTCAAATACTATCGTCTCCGTCCAGGTTTCCACCTTTTCAAGAGGTTCGGGTTCGGTAACAGTCACGGTGCAGGCAAGGGTGGCCTTGTCGCCGAATTTAGAGCCGTTTTCCACTACAAGCACTATCTTAGCCGTGCCCGCGCTCACCTTAGAGGCGTCTATTTCAACCGTAAAAGTGTTGGCCTGGTTGCCGTCTCTGTAACCTACAGAAACGGACAGCGCCTCGTCGGGGACAACGCTCTGGTCGAGCGAGAATACTCTTTCTTCGTGCTCGGTGAGCGCCATATTTGCAGGTGACTGCGAAGGCTGGCTTGTGACCGTTGAAGCCAATTGGATATTGTCAAAAGACGCGTAGTACTCGTCGCCCTCAAAAGCGGCCTGCCACTTTTCAATCTCAAGGGTGTTGTCGCTGTCCCAGGAGAGGAAGTTGTCGGTGTCGTTGTCGGGGTAGTAGTCGGCGTCCACTTCAAGCCTTACGGGCTCGGCCGGCATTGTAAACGAGTATTCGTTGTCAGATTTGGCTGTAAGCGTCTGGTTGGTCGTCTGTCCGCTCAGCGTCACTTCGTTTATAACGCTGTCTGCAGGGTGCGTAAGCTCCAGAGTAAAGGTGACGGTGTCGCCCTTGTACGCGCCTTCGGGAAGTCCGCTTATGTCGTACACATCGGACTCGGCAGGCGCCTGAATGGAATACAGCGTGCCTTTATCGCCGTCGCCTTCATTTCCGCCTTCGTCGCCTTTGCCGCCGCAACCTGCAAATGCTGCTGCGCATAACACAGCCGCGCTCATTATTGCCATTGTTGTCATCAGCATCTTTTTAAAGTTTTTCATGTTATACCTCCCATGTAAAAACTGTACTTGCTTGAATGATTGGGCAGGTTTTGTATATACATCATATCATATGCGCACCAAATAAGCAATAGCTGCATTAAAAAACTTTATATCAGCATTCTTTTAGTCTTCGCCGCAGATATGTCGCAGTGCGTGGCTTTTAAGTATCAGATATATCGCAGGAAGCGCCTTTTTGGCGTTTGCAAAATAAGTTTTTATATTATTGTGAGGCAACCGCCGCAGGTTGAATAGGGGCGGAATAAGTGTTGGACAGCTGGTGCGGAGGAGGGGTAGCAGAAAAGTTGGCGCGCAGTGAGGAATGTAGATGCCAGAAAGAAGAGTGTGGGGTGGGATTGGGCGTGAGCTAAAGCGAAAGAAAGATTGCGGGGTAAAAATTTTATTAAAAAATAGTAATAAAAATTTTGTTGAGGGGATTTTGTTGAGTGTTGAGGGGATTTTGTTGAGGAAAATTTGTTGTAAAAATTTTGCCATAAAATTTGCCCGGCCGCACAAAGTTATGCGCGGCCGGGCAAATTAAAACATGAGGTATTCAGTGTGTTTACTTTTTTATTTTTATGTCAGGCAATGCGTCATTATGTGGGCGTTGCAAGTTTTAACCGCTGAAAATTGACGATTACTTTATATGTGCCTAAGATAATTGAGCGCACACTATGCGGCAACTAACGGCTTTTTCAGGGTCAAATAAACCACAAATTCGCGGTGTGTATTTTTGCCATTTGCCCGCGCCTTCAGACGGGTTGGATAGGCTGCCTGCGCCGTCAGCTTAACTGCATTTGTCTGCGCAGTCATAGGGTGGATTTAACCCTGTGGCGGCCGTCCTGACCTTTATTTGCGGCGTTATACCGATTTGAGCAGCGCCTCCATAGCCGTCTGCATCTTGCCCATTGCGTCCTCGGCGTCGGCCTTGGTGTTGGCCTTTACGGAGTAGTAAATTTTAAGCTTGGGCTCTGTGCCCGAAGGGCGCACGCAGATAAAGCTGCCGTTCTCCAGCTCGTAATATACGCAGTTGGTGGTGGGAGAGCCTATTTCAAAGGTCTTGCCTGTGGCAACTTCCGTCTTGACGTTTTTAGAATAGTCGCGTATGTACGCAACCTTGTATATATCAAACTTGCTTACGGGCTTGGTCTTAAGCGCGTCAACAACGGCGTTCATTTCCTTCATTGCATTGAGGCCGCTGTACTGTATGGATATATTCTTATCGAGCACATATCCGTATTCCTTGTAAATTTCTTCAAGCCTTTCAGATACGGTCTTGTTCTTGGACTCGTAGTAGCAAACCATCTCTGCGCACAGCATAGAGGCAACAACCGCGTCCTTATCCCTTGCGTGCGTGCCGCGCAGATAGCCGCAGCTCTCTTCAAAGCCGAACACAAAGGTATACTTGCCGTCCTTTTCCCACTGCTTGATTTTATCGCCTATAAATTTGAAGCCTACGGGCGTTTCAAACATGGTTACGCCGAATTTCTTGCATATGGCTGCAGCCATGCCGGTGGATACGAACGATTTTACAACGGCAGCGTTTGCGGGCAACTTGCCGTCCTCCTTAAGTCTGGTGAGGATGTAGTCGAGAAGGAGTATGCCCACCTGATTGCCGGAGAGCGCCTCAAATTCGCCGCTCTTGTTCTTTACGGCAACGCCGAGACGGTCGCTGTCCGGGTCGGTGCCGAATACTACCGTTGCACCTACCTTTTCGGCGAGGGCTATGCCCATAGAGAGCGTCTCTTTAAATTCGGGGTTGGGTACTTTAACGGTGGAGAAGTCGGGGTCTTTGACCGTCTGCTCCTCAACCACATATACATGTATGCCAATCTTTTTTAAGATGGTGGTAACGGGGATATAGCCCGAGCCGTGAACGGGGGTGTAGACGAGCTTTAAAGTTTTGCCGTACTGCTTTACAGCCTTTTTGGAGAGCGTGAGTTTGGTGAGCGCCTTGTAGTACTTTCTGTCTACCGAAGAAGGCACGGCCTTTATAAATTTGCTTCTCTGTTCTTCGGTGGGCACGGGTGCGCCGAGGTAGTCGGTCTGCTTTTCGATGAAGCCTAAAACGACGTCGGTATCCTCGGGGTTCATCTGAGCGCCGTCTTCGCCGTAAACTTTGTATCCGTTATATTCCCTGGGATTGTGCGAGGCAGTTATCATAATTCCCGCGATTGTCTTTAAGCAGCGCACAGCAAAGGAGAGCATGGGTACAGGGTGAACATCGGAGAACACATAGGCCTTTATGCCGTTTGCGGCAAGCACGCCCGCCGCAGCGCGTGCAAATTCATCCGATTTGCGCCTTGTATCATATGAAATTACGACGCCGCGCTTTTTGGCCTCTTCGCCGCGCGTCTTAATAAATTCGGCAAGTCCCTGGGTGGCGCGCATAACGGTGTATATGTTCATCATATTGGTGCCGTAGCCTATTATGCCGCGCAGACCCGCTGTGCCGAATGCAAGCTCGGCGCCGAAGCGGTACTCTATTTCCTTTTCGTTGTCCTTTATCTTTTCAAGCTCTTCCTTGCCCTCTTTGCAAAGTCGGCTGTCTGAAATCCAGTTCTGGTAAATGTCTTTATAGCTCATAAATCCTCCTTTATCACTTTTATGTGCAAAAAATTGCATTTCGGCTTAAATTATGCCGCTTGTAAAGCGTATTAAAAGACGCGCAAAAACATTGCGCAGAGCATTGCCGTTAAGGCATATGCCGATATGCGCGCCTTTGCGCCGTTTTATATATTATTAAACGCTTTGCCGTATATAATTATACAAAAAAAAATAAGTTTTGTAAAGGGGTATTTTTTAATTTGGGTACATTTTTGTGAATTTTTTTTGGCAATTTTTGCCCTTTGCCGCGCAGGGTTAAATGTCTGTGCCTATATACATCATTGAAAAATTTGTTGACTTAAAAAAATAAGTGTTAAAACAAGCAGACAGCCTGAAAAATGAGTGCAGGCAGAGCGCAGAAAACTGCCTTTTGAATGTGAGGTTGGACTTTAAATATGTACTTTAAAGTACTGTAAAACAAAGTGAACCTGCGCCCGAAATAATAAAAAAGCAAGCGATAAGCAGAGAAAGAGCTGTATTCGGCAGTGCATAAAAAAACCGCGGCATATCTGCCGCGGTAATATTATTGATTTGATTTTTTTGCCGATAAAGCAAGCTTCAAAGAACTTTATTCTCCGCGCAGGAACTGCTGGCGCGAAGTCTCTTTTTCGTGTTCGGGCTTTACTATCGTGCGCTTATCGGTAAAGTACTTAATATTGTTGTTGTCGCAATAGTTTACAAACTGATAGCACAGCAGATAGATATAGCTTAGAGGTATGGTAATTATTATGGCTGCGCCGAAAGTGCCGACAAATCCAAGAGAGTTGAGCGCAAGTATAAGCACGGAGGAGGAGGCAAAGAAGGAGTAAACGGCTACCGAGCCGCCGCTTTCGCGTGTGATGGAATAGGCCATAGCGTCGCCCATCTTCTTTTTGCCGCTTATAAGTGCGGGCATCCAGTCTGCCACGAGCATCATTTTAAGGCCGGTAAGTAATATCATGAACACTATGAACAGGAATATGCATATCATAATCGGCAAAAACGACAGCGCTATGAATACCACTATATACAGCGCGCCCACGCATACTGCGTTGTAGATAAACGATATGGGCACATAAATGACGGAATAGAGGCTGGCTTTGCCAAGATTTTTTATCATTGTTGCGGCAAAGGGTGAATTTGCCTGCATTGCCATCTTGTCGCTTATAAGGCAGCCCGCCGTATAGTTTCCTATAGTGACAAGGAAACTGCGTATCAGAATGACTATAACCATGCCTACCGCGCTCAGAATAAGGTCGGAGGGGTGTTCTGCAAGGTATGCGAGCAGGTTGTTGAAGCTTGTGCTTATTGCCTCGAAGTGCCCCGCAAGTCCGTTTACTTCGCCCTTGATAATTTCGCTCAGCATATTGCTTATGTCTTCCATAAGCTCGGTATAGGCGGCCACGTTCTCCAGTCCGTTGAAGAGCGGGACTATGATTGCGGCGCTCAGACCAATGGTGACTGCAAGTATAATGAGGTGATATACCAGCAGTTTGAAGGTAACGCCGAAGTTATCTATAAGGACGTTTACCGTGTGTTTGAATTTCATATATTCCCCTTTGAATGCGCCGCGGCCATAAGATATGCGCGTTTGCAAAAGTATCCGGCGCGGCGTGCCGTATGTATTATTAAGCGGCGCGCATTTTCAGCGGCAAATTTATTTTTAGCGGTGTGCAACCCTATACGGGCACAATAACTTCCACAACTTTGCCGTTATGTACCGTCATATAGCAGTAGCTCTGGGCGCTGTAACGTGAAAGAGTGCCGGGATTTATAAGTTTTACTCCGTCCTCTTCGCGTACGTCGGCGGTATGGGTATGGCCGTAGAGCGCAACCGTGCAGCCCCGCTCCTTTGCGGCTTCGGCAAGGCGGGAAAAGGTCTGTTTTACAGAATATCTGTGGCCGTGGCACATAAAGATTTTTACGCCCTCGACCTCGATTACTTTTTCGTCGTCGCCCAGCTTGTCCAGATCGCAGTTGCCGTTTATAACTATCGTCTTATCGGGGTACTTGCCCCTTACGTATCCCCCGTCCGAAGAGAGGTCGCCAAGGTGCACTATGTAGTCGCACTCTGAAAAAACGCCGTCAAGCCCGTCGAGCGCGGCGCGATTTCTGTGACTGTCTGAAACAATAACAAAAGTCTTCATTTAAGCCTTATACGCTGCGGCGCTTAAAAATTCTGCCGCGTCGCATATCAGTATTTTTCAAGTTTTTTCATAAGGTCGGCAAGCGCCCTCGCCCTGTGCGAAATTTTATTCTTTTCGCGCGCGGAGGCAACGCCGAAACTCTTCTGAAGGTCCTGCGAGTAGAAAAGACTGTCGTACCCGAAACCGTTCGTGCCGCATTCGTCCTCAAGTATATGACCGTAAGTTCTGCCCTCGCCAAAAATCGTCTTTCCGCCGGGCAGGCAGAGGCATACGGCGCATTCAAAGTGCGCGCGCCTGTCGGGTGCGCCCTTCATTCGTTCAAGCAGCAGAGCGCGGTTGGCCGCGTCGCCCTCGCCCGAAAAACGTGCCGAATATATCCCGGGTGCGCCGCCCAAAAAGTCTACGCACAACCCCGAGTCGTCTGCAAGCGCGGGCTTGCCCAGCTTTTCGCAAACCGTTCTGGCCTTTAAAAGAGCGTTCTCCTTAAATGTGGAGCCCGTCTCTTCAATTTCGCCTTCAAATCCCGCTTCGTGCATGGAGATGACCTTTACGCCTTTGAAAATGCGCATAATCTCCTTGATTTTTCCCTCGTTGCCGCTAGCGGCCACAATTTCAGTAAGTTCCATAATCTTGCCTCATATAAGTACGCCGCACGCGGCGCAGAGGGGGTTAGCCTCGCGTTCAAAGGGCGTAAACCCTTATTCGGTTGTAAAAAAGATCCCTTATCATACAGATTTATGCGCATATATTCGGTAGCGCATTATGCTTTAAGCAAGGCATAAGGCAAAAATCGGCTATCTGAGCAAAACCTGTATATACATTATATATCAAAAGTATCAAAATGTAAAGGGCAAAATTAAAACTTACAAAAAAACAGGCTCTTCGGGCTATTTCTCTGCCAGTTCAGACCACTTGTGCCTGTGCAGTTCGCCCTCGGCTTTCAGCCCCTTGAAGTCGTTCTGGCGCAGTGCCTCATATGTGGCTATTGCCGCCGCGTTGGAAAGGTTAAGGCTGCGCGCCTCGCTGTACATCGGTATGCGCACGCACTCGTCGGGGTGTTTTAAAAGTAGCTCCTCGTCCAGTCCGCGCGTCTCCTTGCCGAATACAAGGAAGTCGCCCTCGGCATAGTCCGCCTCGGTATAAGTCTTGCGCGCCTTTGTGGTGTAAAAGCGGAAGCGCGCATCAGGATATTTTGCGCACAGCTCTTCAAAATTTTCGTAGACGAATACGTCTACAAGGTTCCAGTAGTCCAGCCCCGCACGCTTTAAATACTTATCAGAAATTTCAAACCCCAGCGGCTTTATAAGGTGCAGAGTGCAACCCGTGGCGGCGCAGGTGCGCGCAATGTTGCCCGTATTCTGCGGTATTTCGGGCTCTACCAATACTATATTGAACATATCTTCTCCGTAAATGGTTTTTACTATGCCATTTTAACCCTTTTTAAAGTTTTTTGCAATCAATTAATGGCGGGCTGACTTTGCCGTTTTGGCTTGCGCCTTTTATTTTATTGCTCACTTTTCAAGGCGTTTTGCAACCGATTGGGGGCAGGCATTGGCGCGGTGACGGGCTTTTGATTTGCTGCCCCTTTTTTAAAGTTTTTTTGCAATAGATTAGGGGAGGTAGACCATTGCAGTTCGACCTGCGTATTTTTGATTAAAAACCTTGACATAAGCTCTGCTTTATGTTAAAATATTAATAATCAATACTATTATTAAATTTAAAGTATGAAGAGACAGAGGAATACAGCACAGAAAAGGATAATAATGGAGGCGCTTGAGTGTGCCGACCATCCCACGGCGACAGAACTTTACGAAGCCGTACATAAGACTAACCCGCGCATAAGCAAGGCGACGGTGTTCAGGGTGCTTTCACAGTATGCCGATAACGGCGAGGTTAGGCGCCTGCATATAAGCGGCTCGGACGATCGTTTCGACGCAACAATGGCACCGCACGCTCACTTGAGGTGCATATACTGCGGCAGGATAAGGGACATAATGTTTCCGGAACTTGAGCCCGTGTTCGGCGTGAAGAACGCAGAGGGGTTTAAAGTGTTCTCTGCCGAAGTGGATTTTATAAGCTGCTGCCCGCAGTGTGCAAAGGGCGCAAAAATTACAGGCTGAACTGCGGCACAGCCGCAAAGTTAAAGCAAAGGAGATATATCTATGAAAGGGTTAAAAGGAACAAAGACCGAACAGAACCTTCACGCTGCTTTTGCAGGTGAAAGCCAGGCTCGCAACAAATACACATACTTTGCGTCGGTGGCAAAAAAGGAGGGCTACAACCAGATAGCCGCCATATTTGAAGAGACCGCCGCCAACGAAAAGGAGCACGCAAAGATGTGGTTCAAGTTGCTCTCCGGCATAGGCGATACAACGGCCAACTTAAAGGCCGCCGCCGAGGGCGAAAATTACGAGTGGACGGATATGTACCCCGAGTTTGCCCGCGTTGCGCGCGAGGAGGGCTTTGACGCCATCGCCACGATGTTCGAGCGCGTTGCCGAAGTGGAGAAGGAGCACGAAGAGAGGTATAAGAAGCTTCTTGCCAATGTAGAGGGCGGCAAGGTGTTCATACGCGAAGACGTCGTTATGTGGCAGTGCACCAACTGCGGCGCGATAGTAATAGGCAAAGAGGCGCCCGAACTGTGCCCCGTCTGCGCTCATCCCAAGGCATTCTTCCAGATTAAGCCCGAAAATTATTGATAAGTTGCAAATTATTGTGTCGCCGCTTTTTTGTCAAGGCGGTACAGTTTGCGCTGAACAGACGGAGGCGGCGAATTAAAATCGCGGCCTTTGTCTTGGCTACGCTCTTTTTAAGCCCGATTAAAACTGCGGCGCAAATTAATGATGTAAACAGTTGCTTTAAATTGAGTTTAATCAGCTGATTTAAAATGCAGGTTAACAATATAGCACAGCGCCCGCGCGGTAAGCGCGGGCGCTGTGCTATGTAAAAATTTTTCCTTCTGTTATTACATTTTGCCGCCCTGGCTGCCAGCAAGGGGAGCGGAGGCGGCTTTTTTAATTTCGTTTCTGTTGCGCCGCCTTAGCTGCTCCGCAAAGGAGAAGAGGCGGCTTTTTAAATGTTCTTTCGTCGCAAGCGATTTTCAGCGGCAACAGAGTTCAGCTCTTTGCCCTTCTGCCTGCAATAAAGCCCAGTCCGCTTTCGGGCAGAATGTTTTCGAATATGATGTTGTCGGCCGCAAAGCTGGCAAGAAATTCCTTTTCGGGCGAATCCACCGTCCACGCAAGCACCTGCTCGCCGCGCCTTTGGCGGGAAGAAACATATCTGTTCGGCAGGTAATTTATATCGTAGGATATAAAGTCGGCGTGCATGTAGCGGTAGAGCTTGAGCGTCTTTAAGAGCCAGTTTATAATCTTGTGCTTTTCGAGCAAATCGTAAGAGCAGAGGTAGCCCACCGAATATTCGCTCGTTATGCCCTTCAAGTACCTTACGGCAAACGGGTGGAAGGATTGCAGCGCAATCATATCCTTTCTGGGATAGTCTTCGAGAAGAGATATAACTTTGTCCGCCTCGGAGTAGTCGAACGAGCGCCTGAACTTCAGCTCTATAAGCAGCGGCACGCGCCCGTTTACAAGGTCGAGTACCTCTTTCAGCAGGGGTATGTGCTGTCCGTCTTTTAAGGTATATTGTTTAAGTTCTGCTGTGGTCAGCTCTTCAACAATTCCGCTCTTTCCTGTCACTCTCTCAAGGTCGGAGTCGTGCACAACGGCCAGTTCGCCGTCGCGGGTGAGGTGTACGTCTATCTCTATTGCGTAGTCCTTTTCAACGGCAAGGCGGAAGCTCTCTAAAGAGTTTTCCATAACCGTATCGGAATGCAGTCCTCTGTGTGCAATTTTGTGCGTCAGAAAATTAATATTCAGTCTCTTTTTAGGGGTATCCATAAGCATCACTTCCTTTAAGGTACGGGTAATTTCAGCAAAACGATCAAGTCCCGTAAAGTTTATTTTGCTTTATTTCGGCAGGTTGCAGTTTTGCCTGCTTCCTGCCCGTTCAGACCTGAAAAAATAAGTCTGTGCAGTACATCGCAGCGGAATAAAAAGCGCATTATTCCTTTACGACATATCCTTTCCCCTTGATTATATTTTAGCACAAACGCACTTTTTTTGCAACTTTAGTAACTACAAATCGGGTCAAAAAATGAACATTTTGTGCATGATATGTGCAGTTTTGATAGGAATTTATAAGTATCTTTAATTTTTATTATTGCTCTGCGCATTGCCTGCGGACGTACTTTTGCCTGACGCAGCAAAGGCAGGCTCTTTCTTTTCTGTATCGTTTCGGGCGGGCTTTCTGCCCTCTTCAATATCGTATGCGTGGGGATTGCTTTCTTTATCGGTTTCGGTGGGTTCATCCGTTTCTGTGCCGCAAACGGCTCTGCCCGCGGGTTTATGCCCTTCAGCGCCGCAAAGGTCTATGCTGCCAGTACTCTCTTGTTCGCCTTTTATGTATTCATCGTGGCTGTGCCTGCCGCTGAACGCTATCGCCACCTCGCTGTCCGCCTCCGCAAGGACTGTTAAAGGGGGTGTGCTGCGTGCGGCAAGCTTTGCAAGCACGCGCGTTCTCGCCAACAGAAAAATTCTGTATGCTCCGTAAAAGGCAAAGAATATGCAGACGTACACGGCGTACAGTCCGAGCACATACAGCAGGTTTATCTCGTAGCCCCACAAATTTATCGTGAGCACGGGCGGCACTTCAAACGGCAGGGGATTTATCTGCGTAAACGCATAGTTGGGCATAAGCACGTCGTCGCCCTCCAGCCCCAGCCTTATGGAAAATCCCGTCACGGCCGCGCTTGCAATGCTCGCAGTTATTATAACTATAAAGTAGTATATAAGCGGAATAATGCAGTCCCTTATGCGAAACTTGTAAATGCCCAGCGCGGTCGGCAACACGCACAGCATAAACAAAAATATGTGCGTAAGGCAGAAGTAGAGTATGGAATAGCTGCAGAATATTCCGTAGTTAGACATACTGTCCTTGCCGAAGTAGACAAACACCGATATTGCGCCGCCCGCATGCACAAAGAAGGATGTGGCGTACAGCGCGCGCCTTTTTAAAAATACCGAAAGGGAGGAGACGTACACGCCTATGTTGCATATGAACAGCGGTATGCAGGCAAAAACGGTGTTGTATACGTTGTAGCCGTCGCCCATTACCATACTGTCTTTGCTGTGATACTGCAACAGTACCACGCCCGCCGCGGCGCACAGCCAGCGGTACTGTTCTTCGCGCGGTTTGTTCTTTAAAAAATAGTATCCGCCTATCGTTGCGCCTGCAAGCACGGCTATCGCAAGAAAGTGCCATACGGTAAAGTTTTTAAAGCGCAGAAAGCTGTCCTGCGGTATGGCGGTTATATCAAAAAAGTTTTCAAATATATTGAGCGGCATTGCCGCGATTATGGCAACGGGCAGGTAGATAAAGCTCTTTGCCTTTACTGTGAAGCCGTACTTCACAAACAGCAGAGCGCACACTATCAGCATGCAGGCGCTCTCTGTAAAAAACAGCGCCTTGTGCGCCCATTCGGGCATAAACAGGTTTATCTGGTTATAGATTTCCTGCGCGGGAGTATCTGCGGGCTTGGTTATGCTGAAAAATCCGCCGAATTTGCACAGCGAAGCTATTACAGCTACGGGCACTATGTATCTTGCGCTGTCGGCGCACCGTCTGTTGCCGAAGAACACCGCCGCGGGCAAAAGCAGCAGCGCCGCCTTTTTTATCCATTGAAAAACGGCAAACGCGCCGAACTGGTCTATTCTGTTGAATATGTAGTAGTCCGAAATGGTAAACGTCAGCGCAAAGGCCGCTATAAGCATTAAAGCCGTAAAAATCTTGGCTGATATACCTGTTAATTTTTTTGTATCCATAGCCGACTTATTATACCCGAAAGCGGCAGGGTTTGTCAATGCGGGGCGGCAATGTTTGTGCGGTGGTCTGTAAATTTGTAAAATATTTATAGAAAGTTTTCAGGGCGTGTAAAGTGGCGTAGCATAGGTGTCGCCTTTTTAGCCTTTTTAGTATGAAAGAAAAATGCGGACAGTGGTTGCAATTATAAATTAAATAATGTATAATGGTTTAAAGCGCGGCCGTTTTTTATTTGGTTCTGCCGCCTTACAAGTTTTTAAGGGGTTCCTATGGATAAAAAGTTCACACTCTCAACAGACTCCACCTGCGACCTGTACGCCGATTTCGTCAGGGAGAACGATATTAAGTTTGTCAGTCTCACCTATACGATGGAAGATAAGTCGGGCAACATATCGGACGGGCTGGACAACTTTACTGAGTATTCACAGTATGTTGATTTCTATAACAAGCTGCGCGAAGGCAGTCTTTCGCGCACGTCGATGCTCAATCTGCAGAGCCATCTCGCTCACTTCTATGCCCTTGCGGAGGGCGGTGCGAAGGACGTCGTTCACTTCACCATATCAAGCGGGCTTTCGCCCACGGTGACGGTTGCCGAGCAGGCCGCCGCGGAGGTAAAAAAGAAGTATCCCGATTTCAATGTGTACGCCATAGATTCGCTGTCTGCCACTATAGGTCAGGGCGCGCTCGTACGTGCGGCTCTACGCATGCGCGACGAGGGCAGGACTGCGGCCGAAACGGCTGAGTATGTAAAGGATATGCGCCTACATATACAGTACATGGTTGCCGCAAACGACCTGTTTTACTTAAAGCGCGGCGGCAGAGTTTCCTCTGTGGCGGCAATGGCGGGCACAATGCTCGGCATAAAGCCCGTTTTGTCCTTTTCAAATGATGGCAAGCTGATTGTGGTGGACAAGGTGCGCGGAATGAAGCGCGCGTTCTCGTACGCGCTTGAAAAGATGGAAAAGTATCCGCCTTCAGCCGACCACGGCTTTTTCTGGATAGTACATACCGACGCCCGCGAGGACGCGGAAAGACTTGCCGATATGGTGCAGGAAAAGTACGGCGTCCGCCCCGATATAAGCATAATGGGGCCCGTCATAGGTTCGCACGTCGGCCCCGGCGCCGTGGCAATAATCTGGAAGTCGGATAAGCTCCGCAACGACGGTTAATTGCGGCATATATGCGGGTCAATTTGAAATATGCAGACGTGATATGCCATAAAAAGTATATTCAGTTTGAGATTATATGAAAAAGAAAAGAAGAGGCTGCGTCGGGGGTATAATTGCTGCTACACTACTGCTTATAGCATCGGTTGCGTTTTTATGCGTTGCTTTAACTGTGCCGCCAGAAAATAACTTTAGAAATGTCTGTTATTTCTTTGCCTTGCTCTTCGGCGTGCTGTTTATAGCGTGTTTTATCTCGCTGGTCATTGCTATTGTTCACCTGTCAAAACAGCGTAAGATGTTAAAAGAGCCTTCAAGCGTAGCGCATAAGGTAATGGGCGAAGGTACGGAATTCAGTTATTTCGAGGCCAGGACATATAATCCGACAAATAGCTATGAGACAAAAAAGTCGGTCATAGCCAATATAATCGGCGCTGTCAGCTATTTGCTTTTCGGAGCGGGTATATTCCGTTTCAGCGTTTCCGCGCGTGAACAACTCGATGTGTTCATTTCGGATACCGAGCTTGTAATTGGCGGAGCATATAACCCTGATTACAAGGATGAAAAATTTATGCAATTTTCTTGTGAAGATGTTGAGGAGGTGGCGTTCATTCCTGAAAAGAATGACGTCAGGCTCAGCATCAAGCTTGCATATAACCGTGGTGCTTTTTCAGTTATAATTTTGTGCCGCAAATTCGGAATGTCCAGGGTACGGGAGACTTTCAGCAAATTTACTGCTGCCGTAACTGCCGCAAGAAAGTTGCGCACAGATAGCTTTTTTAATTGTTCTAATTGATTG
>DVNE01000022.1 GCA_018714625.1 Candidatus Coproplasma excrementigallinarum | reverse complement strand
CGTGACAGGCTGGCGCTCTAACCAACTGAGCTATCGGGCCAAATAGGGTGGTGGGCCTTCACGGACTCGAACCGCGGACCAACCGGTTATGAGCCGGTAGCTCTAACCAACTGAGCTAAAGGCCCCCATTGAATTGCGCATCTCTCTTACCCGAACGCGCCTGTATATAATAATATAACTGATACTATTTGTCAAGTGTTTTTTTGAATTTTTAAGGCATATTTTTTAAATTTTTTTAAAAATTTTTGCCGCGCAGTTTTAAGGTGCAAAATATGCCTTCAATCTTTTCAAAAGACCGCTAAAAAGCGCATTTTTCAAGCGGCATAGCCCTTTATTTGCGGCATATTGCGCTGACTTTTCTGCCTTTGGTGTGTACCTCTTTTATTCGGCTGTGTCTGATTAAAGCGCGCAACTGCTTTTTACCGTATCTTTTTTCACCCTTAGGCACTTGCCCTCTGTGCGCTAGGCGGGTGTGTTCTGCCCTCTGTCTTAATATGCTGCGCCGTAAAGCGCTTAAACATACCGTCCGCTTTGATATTCAGCCAATTTCGCCTTAAGCTTACAAAAACCGACAATTTTCTGACGCCGCGGTATAGTATTATTTATCCGATTTAAATCTCTGTGGCGCGCCACGGCGCGTAACTATCTGACAGGAGCGTACTATGAATGTGCAAGGGGCACTTCGAGGCGGAACGCTGTACATAAGTTTAAGCGGCGAGCTTGATGAATGCAGCGCACCTGCCGCCCGTCGCCGCTGCGACGAGATAATTGAAGGCAATATTGCTGCGGAGCGCATAATTTTTAATCTTCAGGGCGTAAAGTTCATGGATTCCACGGGCATAGGTTTTCTGATAGGAAGATATAAAAAGGCTTCGCGCCTGGGCATATCCGTATTTTTGCAGAATCCCGATTTTGCGGCCGATAAAATACTCAATATAAGCGGGATATACTCGCTCATACCCAAAATAGGATGAGGGGAAGTGTGATGAAAAATAACTATCTCAAACTTGAATTTTTATCTTTGCCTGAAAATCAGGCCTTTGCGCGCGACGCGGTGGCGGCGTTCTGTCTGCCGCTCAATCCCACTCTTTCGCAGCTTTCCGATGTAAAGACGGCCGTATCCGAGGCGGTGACCAACTGCACGGTGCACGCCTACCGCGGTACAAGCGGCATAATAACGGTTGAGTGCCGCACAGAGGGCAACGCATTACATATATCCATCGGCGACAAGGGGGCGGGCATAGCCGACGTAGAGGCCGCCTTAAAGCCCTTTTTTACCACCCTTCCCTCGGACGAGCGTTCGGGAATGGGCTTCACCATAATGCAGACTTTTATGGACGAATTTTCCATAAAATCTCAGGTGGGTGAGGGTACGCTGGTGAGTATGTGCAAACGTTTTGACCCGGAAGTGGAGAATGCTTGATGTTCAGAGTACAAACAGCCTTATCGCAAGCGCCAAGCTCGGCGACAACGCCGCCAAGGAAAAGCTTTTAAGCGAAAATGCCAATCTGATAAAGTCGATAGTGCGCCGCTACCTCGGAAAGGGGGTTGAGTACGACGATTTGTATCAGCTTGCAGGAATGGGTCTTTTAAAGGCTATAAACGGCTTTGACGAGAGTTACGGCGTGCGCTTTTCAACCTATGCCGTGCCCATGATAGCGGGCGAAATAAAGCGTTTTATGCGCGACGACGGCAGCATTAAAGTTTCGCGCGCGATAAAGGCGGAGGCAAAGGCGATAAACAAATTCATAGAGGAATATGCCGCAACAAACGGCCATCAGCCCACCGTAAAATGCATAGCCGAACACTTTTCTATGCCGGAGAGCCAGGTGGTTTTCACTATGGGTTCCTCCTGTATGCCCCTTTCGCTCTCTTCGCAGGGGGAGTACAAGGACGAGCGCACGGGCGAGCTTGTGGATAAACTGCCGTCTGAGGACAGGCAGGACGATATGATTGAGGTAATGCAGCTTAAGGCCGCCATTGACGAACTCGACGAACGCGATAAAAAGGTGATAATGCTGCGCTATTTCCGCGATATGACGCAGAGCGAGGTGGCGCGCTGCCTCGGAGTTTCGCAGGTGCAGGTTTCGCGCATAGAGAGCCGCATTTTAAACGCATTCAAGGCTCAGCTTGCAAACTGAATATATTTTGTTTTGTTAACTGGCGCCGCGGCTTCTGCCGCGGCGCCTTTACGTTTTATTGACGCCTGGCACAGGCGTTTTAAGCGTTTTGTTTTTGCGGCAATGCTTATTTTAAGTTTTACCAACGGCATTTTTTGTTGCACGCAACAGAAGTTTTATCGGCATTTTTATAAATAAAAAAGGGCAGGCGGTTTTCCCCGTCGTGCCCAGTTTTAAAAATGATTGCACACAAGCTTTTTTAAATATAACTATAAAAATCATATTTAATTAAAGGATATGTTGCGGTCAATCAAAACCTGATACAGCTTTTATTGAAATAACTGATTGAGATAATTGATTTATGTAATTGTTTAAGTGCCTGCATTCTTGATACCTTTACACAAAGCTCTGTAAGGCCGCGTAATCGCCTGCGTTAGGGCGTTTCTGTCCTTCTCTGTGCAAATAACCTTTGCGGATTATTTGCCCTTATATCTTAGGGAAAACGCCCTTAAGTGCGGGGTACAGCTCTTTGAAAACCTGGTACTTTTTATCGTACAGCGCAGCTGTATCGGCGTCAGGGTAGGTTATCTCTTTAAGACTGGTAATGGCGGAGGCCGCTTCTTCCACAGACTTATAAGTTCCGCACGCAACCATTGCAAGCATTGCCGCTCCGTAAGAGGGCCCTTCTTCAACCTTGGGCACTTCTACCGGCACGTTGAGCACGTCGGCCACAATCTGCCTCCAAAGCGGGCTCTTCGCGCCGCCGCCGCATATGCGGGTGGAGGTTACGTTTGCGCCGCAGCTCTTTGCTATTTCAACGCAGTCCTTGAGGGCGTACGCCACGCCTTCGAATACGGCAAGCGTCATATCGCCGCGCGTCGTGTCGGGGCGCATGCCTATAAATGCGCCCTTGGCGTTCACGTCGTTGTGCGGACTTCTTTCGCCCATAAGGTAGGGCAGGAAGAACACGCCGTTCTTGCCCAGCCTGCCTTCAAGGCCGCTCTGTTCGGCTGCAAAGTCCTCGGTTTTAAGTATCTTTTCCATCCACCAGCTGTTGCAGGAGGCGGCGGAAAGTATGCACCCCATAAGGTGATATTTGCCCGTGGCGTGGCAGAAGGAGTGCAGCATGTTGCCCGCGTCTTCAGAAAACTGGTCGCGCGCTATGAATACCGTGCCGCTCGTGCCTAACGATATGTTGCACGCGCCGTCAGCAACAGTGCCCGTGCCTACGGCCGC
Source organism: Candidatus Coproplasma excrementigallinarum (assembly GCA_018714625.1). GTDB lineage: Bacteria > Bacillota > Clostridia > Christensenellales > Borkfalkiaceae > Coproplasma > Coproplasma excrementigallinarum. Next base: position 35,629 of record DVNE01000022.1, on the reverse strand, counting down.
CGCGGCATTGTCGCCTGCGCCCGCGCATACAATTACGTCCTCGCTCAGCCCCAGCTCTTTCGCGGCCTCGGGAAGGAGCGTTCCCACTTTATCGAACGAGCGGTAAAGCCTGGGCAGCATCTCTTCGTCTATGCCGCATATTTTGCACATATCCGCGCTCCAACGCCTGTTTTTAACGTCCAGAAGGAGCGTGCCGGCGGCGTCGGAATAGTCGGTTGAGTAGCTGCCGCAGAGGCGGTAAGCCACATAGTCCTTAGGAAGAAGTATCTTTGCGGTGCGTTTAAAGTTTTCCGGCTCGTTTTCCTTAAGCCAGAGTATTTTGGGTGCGGTAAAGCCGGCAAAAGCTATGTTTGCCGTTTTTTCAGTAAGGAATTTCTTGCCGACGACGTTGTTCAGGTACTCCGTCTGTGCCTCCGTGCGGCCGTCGTTCCACAATATGCAGGGTCTTATTATGCCGCCTCGGCTGTCCAGCGTCACAAGGCCGTGCATCTGCCCGCCTATGCCTATGCCCTTTACCGAGGCTGCGTCCTGCCCTTTGAGAAGCTCTTTTATTCCGTCTGTCACGCCGAAGTACCAGTCCGCTGGGTTCTGTTCGCTCCAACCGCTGTGCGGGTAGTTTACGGGGTACGCGCGCGTGGCCGTATTAAGTATTCTGCCCTCGGCAGTCACCAGAAGGAGCTTTACCGATGACGTGCCGAGGTCTATCCCTATAAAACTGTTCATTATTTTCCGTAGAGTACGCCGTTTACTATGTTTTCGAGCACTTCCTGCTTTCCGCTGCCGGGAAGGGCGGGTGCGCCCAGTTTATCTGCGTATGCGGCAAGTTCTGCAAGGCTGGTCTTGCCTGCAACTATCTTCTTGCCTATCTCTGTGTCGCGGTAGCTGGAATAGCGCTCTTCAATGTTCTTTTCAAGTCTGCCGTCCTCTATGAGTGCGGCCGCCTTCATAAGTCCGATTGCAAAGGTATCCATGCCGAGTATGTAGCCTGCAAACATATCCTCATAGGTGTAGGAAGGACGTCTGTTCTTTGCATCGAAGTTAAATCCGCCCGTAACGCCGCCTGCCTTGAGTATTTCATACATGGCCATAGTGGCGGCGTATGCGTCGAAGGGGAACTCGTCCGTGTCCCAGCCGAGGTGAGGGTCGCCCTGGTTTGCGTCTATCGAACCGAGCATGCCGTTTATTGCAGATATTCTCAGGTCGTGCTCAAAGGTGTGGCCTGCAAGCGTTGCGTGGTTAGCCTCTATATTGAGCTTGAAGTCCTTGTCCAGTCCGTACTGCCTCAAAAATCCTATCGCGGTTGCCGCGTCGAAGTCGTACTGGTGCTTCATGGGCTCCTTCGGCTTGGGTTCGATGTAGAAGTCACCCTTGAAGCCTATGCTCCTGCCGTAGTCCACGGCCATGTGCATAAGTCTTGCTATGTTCTGCTGTTCAAATTTCACGTCGGTGTTGAGCAGCGTTTCATAGCCCTCTCTGCCGCCCCAGAACACATAGCCCCTGCCGCCGAGCTTTACGGTTATGTCAAGCGCCTTCTTTACCTGCGCTGCGGCAAATGCAAATACGTCTGCGGAGTTGGAAGAGCCCGCGCCGTTCATAAAGCGGGGATTGCCGAACATATTGGCCGTGCCCCAGAGGCACTTAATGTCCGTGCCCTTCATTTTTTCGAGTATGTAGTCAGAAATTTCGTCGAGGCGTGCGTTGGTGACCTTGATGTCGTCGGCTTCGGGCACGAGGTCTACGTCGTGGAAGCAGAAGTAGCGTATGCCCAGCTTTTTCATAAATTCAAAGCCGGCATCAACCTTGGCTTTTGCGTGCTCCATCGTGCCGGGCTGTGCGCCGAAAGATTTGTCTGCCGTGCCGCGGCCGAACATATCCACGCCGTTGGCGCAGAGGTTGTGCCACCAGGCCATTGCAAAGGGCAGATGTTCTTTCATGGGCTTGCCCATAACTATCTTTTCAGCGTCGTAAAATTTGAAGGCGAGGGGGTTCTTGCTCTCGGGGCCTTCGTACTTTATAACGGGAATGTTTTCAAATATCTCTTTCATAAAATACTCCTTTATTTTGGTTTACTCTATAATATAGCTGTTTGTGTTTTTTTTAAAGATATTTTTGTGCCGATTATCTATACTTTTGTTCATATTTTAAAATAAAATATAGACAATTTCGTTTTTTAATGTTAAAATATAATCAGTTTATGATAAGTACTTTCGATATTACAAATCTCGATAAGCTTTTGCAGGACTTCTATACGGTAGTGCGCATACGCATTTCCATATTTGATGACGACTTCAATCTGGTCACCGAATATCCCAAGGACGCGCCGATATTCTGCCGCAACATAAGGAGCACAAAGGACGGGCTCAAGGCGTGCCACGACTGCGATAAGTCGGCCTGCCTGCGCGCAAAAAAGTTGCGCAAGCCGCACATCTACACCTGCCATGCGGGGATAACCGAGGCGATAACGCCCATACAGATAGGCGGCGGTGTGCTCGGATATGCCATACTTGCGCAGATGCTCCCCGCGGAGGGGTATGAGGAGGCGGTTAAAAATGCCTGCGCTCTTGCCGAAAAGTACGGCGTTCCCCGCGCAAAAAGCCTTACGGCGGTTTCGGGCATATCAAAGCGCACCACAGCGGAAATACAATCTGCCGTGCACATACTCGACGCCATCTCTTCCTATGTTTATATATCCAATCTTGCGCAGTGGCGCAACGACGACATCTCGTCCAATATAGAGGCGTACATAAAGGCCAACCTCGGCGAAAAGCTCAACAGCGACGTTGTATGCCAAAGGTTCAACTGTTCGCGTTCCAGTCTCTATCAGCTCTCTTTAAAGACGTTCGGTATGGGCATTATGAAGTATATTCTGTTTTGCAGGATAGAGCGCGCCAAGGAACTGCTGCTCGCGGGCGAAACCATTTCGCGCACGGCTGAGGAGTGCGGCTTTACCGAATACAACTATTTCTGTAAGATGTTCAAAAAAAGTACCGGTTGCTCGCCCTCGGAATTCAGAAACAAAAATCAGTAAAGACGGCGATAAAAAGGCGCGTAAGCTTGAATTGAACTGAAAAGTAAAAAATCTATTTTTATATTGATAAGAATGAGGAGTAAAATTATGCAGGTTTACAATCCGTATCTTCCAAGCTGGGAGTATGTTCCCGACGGCGAACCGCATGTGTTTGGCGACAGAGTGTATCTTTACGGTTCGCACGATAAGTTCAACGGCAAGACGTTCTGTATGAACGACTATGTCTGCTGGTCTGCGCCCGTCACCAACCTTAAGGACTGGCGGTATGAGGGGGTAATCTGGAAACATTCAGACGACCCTGAAAAGATAAACGGACCGTTCAAAGAGATGTACGCGCCCGACGTCGTTCAGGGCAAGGACGGAAGGTACTATCTCTATTACTTCATGGGCAACCACGGCACGATAGGTGTGGCTGTGTGCGATACGCCCGCAGGCCATTACTCATACCTCGGCAGGGTAAAGTACCCCGACGGTACGGTGCTCGGAAGAAAGGGTGAAAAGGACATCTGGCAGTTCGACCCGGGCGTCTTCCGCGACGACGACGGCAAAATTTACATATATACCGGCTTTGCGCCGCGCTTTCCCAACATATTCACCCGCTTCAGGCCGGTAAACAAGAACGGCGCCATGGGTGCCGAGCTTGAGGACGATATGCTCACCGTAAAGCTTCCGCTTGCGCGCATAGCCAAGTCCAGCCACTGCTCAAAGGGCACGGGTTACGAGGGGCACGAATTTTTCGAGGCCAGCTCAATGCGCAAATTCGGCGGCAAATACTACTTCATTTACTCCTCCGTCAACGGCCACGAGCTGTGCTACGCCATGGGCGATTCCCCTCTCGGCGAGTTTAAGTATATTGGCACGCTTGTAAGCATAGGCGATATAGGGCTCTCGCAAAAGCCGCTCAACTACCTCGGCAACACCCACGGCAGCGTGGAATACATAAACGGCAAGTACTATGTGTTCTATCACCGTCAGACCAACAGGCACTGCTATTCCCGCCAGGCGTGCGCCGAGGAGATAAAAATGAATGCGGACGGCACTTTCAGCCAGGCTGAAGTTACCTCGTGCGGGCTCAACGGCGGACCTCTCAAAGCTGAAGGGGAGTACGGCGCGTACATTGCCTGCAACCTCTTTTCCAAAAAGGGCGTAAGGTTCTATACCTTCAAAGCGCCCGCAGGCTGCCATCCCTATTTTACGCAGAGCGGTGAGGACAGGGAGGACAATCCCGACCAGTATATAGCCAACTTCTGCAACGGCGCAACTGCAGGATTTAAGTATTTCGATTTTGCAGGCAACAAAAAAATTGCCGTAACGGTTTGCGGCAATGCTTCGGGTACGCTCGTGGTAAAGGACGGCCTCGATGGCAATGTCGTTGCAAAAATAGCAATAAAACCTTGCACTGCCCGTAAAGAGTATTCCGCTGAAATGAATATAGCTGACGGCATCAGACCCCTGTATTTTACCTTTAAAGGCAGCGGAAAGTTCAATTTTTACGCTATTAAGTTTTAAAAAGTACAGTCTGTCTGCTGATTTGTAAACTCCAAAAATTTCAGTATTTTAAGTATTTAAGCAAACAAAACATTGCAATTTTAATACAAATATAACTTTACAAATTTAATTGTTGCAAATATAACCTTTCATAAAAATAAAGCTTAACCTGTTCTGCGTAGCAGAATATTTCAATTCTTTTTTCTCCTTTCCTTGGGCGGCAGCACGCAAAAAGCGCGCTGCCGCCCCTTTTTGTACGCAAAAACCTTAAGCTTGCAAAAAAATTTTTTGCGTGTTATAAGAGCAGTGCTCTGTATCTCTGAAGGAGACAGAGGCAAGAGTTTTCGTTTGCGCTTCAGTATATAAAAGACGGAATTGTTTGCATACGGACGGGAATTCTTTTTTGCCCGCGCCTTAAAATGCCGCTTGGAACAATCGGCACTCTGGAGGTATAAAATGCCGCGTGCATCAATCGGCGCTCTGGAGGCATAAATTGTGTGGTTTCTTTGTTTGTAATTTTTCGGGAAAGATGTTATAATATTTTAAAATAACAGCCTTTTTAAAGGCTGTACTCTTCATTCATAAGAAAAACATGGAGAATAACATGAAAGTTGCAATGACGGGCGTCAGCGGAAATATGGGCAGGGAGGCCCTTATTCAGGCGCTTGAGCTTGATTTTATCTGCTTCGTCCGCGTTCTTATAACGCCCAAAAAAAAGAACAATAAATTGGTAAAACAACTTAAAAGTAAATACGGTGACCGTGTTCAGATAGTGCGCGGCTGGCTGTATGACGCCTCATCCTGCGATGAGCTGGTGGAAGGCTGCGACGTGGTTATAAATATGGCGGCCGTAATTCCGCCCAAGTCGGATAAAGACCCCCGCGCAAGCTACCTTTGCAATCAGCTCGGCGCAATGCGCCTTGCCGACGCCGTCGCTGCAATGCCAAAGCAGGCAAAGCTCATACACACATCCACCGTTGCACTGTACGGCAACCGTACGCTCGCGCATCCCTGGGGCAGAGTTGGCGACCCGCTCATGCCCTCGGCATACGATAATTACGCCATGCACAAACTGCTCGGCGAAAGATATGTGCTTGAAAGCCCCGTTGAAAACGTGGCCGTTCTTCGTCAGACGGCAATGCTGTACGACGGCATAATTTTTTCAAACATAAGCGACGGCCTTCTGTTCCATACTACTTTAAACGGCCCGCTCGAGTGGGTCACCGCGCGCGACAGCGGCCTGCTCATAAAGCACATCTTAATGAAGGAGAACCTCGGCGAAAACGGTAAATTCTGGAACGGTATATACGATATTTCGGGCGGCGCGCACAACCGCCGCACGGGGTATGATACCTTTGCGGACGGCTTTTCTATAATGGGCGGCTCGCCCAAGGCGTACATAAGACCAAACTGGTGCGCAACGCGCAATTTCCACGGCCTTTGGTATGCAGACAGTGTCCTCGAAGAGATGTTCGGATACCAGACGGAAAGCGTTGCCGACTTCTGGCAGCGTATGGGCAAAAAATATGCGGCGTTCAGGCTTGCGCACATAGTGCCTTCTGGCTTTATACGGCTCTTTGTGTTTAAAAGGCTTTTAAACGACGCCAACTCGCCGATGCGCTGGCTCAAGGACGGCGACGTGGGCAAGGTTACGGCGGCGTTCGGCGGCACGGGTGCGGCCGCCTCGGTTGCAAAGGAGTGGAAGGATTTTGAACTTGAAAACGCAGAGGCGTACGGCTCTGAAGAGGAAGACCCTGTCTCTGCCTGCAAAGATAAGCTCCTTTTCCACGGCTACGACGAGGACAAGGATGAGGCCGAGTGGACGCTTGAGGATATGCAACAGGCGGCTGAATACCGCGGCGGCAAGTGCCTTTCCAAGGAGATGGTTTCCGACCATCGTGCAAAACTTTTGTGGCAGTGCTGCGAGGGGCATACATTTTCTGCCTCGCCGTTCACCGTGCTCAAGGGCGGGCATTGGTGCCCCGTCTGCCAGCCCGAGCCTTGGAACTACGATAAACTCGCCAAAAAAATGCCGTTCTATGCGCAGGTGTGGTACGATAGCCATTCCCCTGAAGAAAATTTTTCGTACTACTTCGATAAAGACGGCGATGCGTGCATAAAAGAGGAGCAAGAGGAGGAACAATGAGGGCGGTTTTCAACGTCTTTTCAGGGACGGGAAATACGCACAAGGTCTGCCATGCCGTGATGGAGGAATGGCGCAGGGCGGGCGTTGAGTGCAAGTATGTAAATATAGGAAAGGACTGCGAGGTGCGCGACCCGAATAAGTTTGAAAGAATGGTAATCGGCTACCCCGTGCACGCTTTCAATGCGCCTCAGCCCGTCTTCGACTTCATAAAAAGGCTGCCCGAAAGCAGAAGCGATTGTCTTGTTTACCTTGTAAAGACCTCGGGCGAACCTTTGAGCCTGAACGACGGCTCGTGTGCTCACGTGTATGACCTTCTTAAAAAGAAGGGGTATAAGGTGGGCGGCGAGTATCACTATGTTATGCCGTATAATATGATTTTCCGACATTCTGACGGCATGGCGGCAAGGATGTGGCAGGCGGCCGAAAGGCGCATTCCGCACGACGCGGCAAGCATGCTTTCGGGTGTGATAACGCCCCTCAAAAAAGGCCCTTTCAAGCGGCTTGTTTCGGGCATATTCCGTATCGAACACCCTGCAATGCCCATTATCGGCAGGTCGTTCAAAGCCACTGATGCCTGCATAGGCTGCGGCAAGTGCGCGCGCACCTGCCCTCAGAAAAATATTACTATGGCGGGCGGCAGGCCGGTATTCGGCAATCATTGCGTAGGCTGTGTTGGCTGTTCCTTCGGTTGCCCCGTAAAGGCTATAAAGATAGGTGTTCTCAACGGCTGGCGCGTAAACGGCAGCTATAACTTCAGCGGTAAACCTGCAACCGATGACGAGGTGTGCCGTTATTGCAGGCGTTCATATATAAGGTACTTCCACGAGGCGGAAAAATATCCGCTTACCGAAGAATTTAACGGGAATGGCTCGTCCGCACAGCTATCTGCAATGGCTGGCGCACAATCCGCAGATGTTTCCGCGGCGGATGCCGTAACGGAGGTTGCCGCAGCTGATGCCGCAGAAAAAGAGGCCGCCAGACACGAAGCACTGCACGGCGCAGACTGAAAAATGCTGTAAATGTCAGATATAAAAGTTCTAAAGTAATATATAAATTTCAGGTGCATTATATTAAGTGCGTGCGCGGTTTTTCCGCCGCGCATTTTTTTATGGCAATTTTAAGCGCAAGGCTGATTTATAATCGTCCGACATGCCATATCCATAAAACAACGCAGTATATGGCTGAATTAACCTGTAAAAGGCGTTGTATATGAAGGGCGGACTGCTCTGCTGAATGTGTAAAACAACGCAGGATATGGCTGAACTAACCTGTAAAAGGCGCATAGCAGATTGATTAACTCTGTATTTCAAACTTTGGCGGTTTCAATAAGTATTTTGATAAAATTTGCCTGAGGGTATGGCTTTTTTCGGCATATTCTGCTATAATTTTTATAAGCTTGTAAATTTTAAATCAAGTGTGCGGAGGAAGAATGATGAACGGAAGTACTGTAAATATATTTATAGCGTCGTCGATAGTGGAATTTGCCGATATGCGCGACGATATAGAAAATTTTATTTGGCGCCTGCGCGACGGACAGCGGATTGACGTCGTTCCCGTCAGGTGCGAGACGGCCGACCCCTCCATGAGCGCCACGCGCAAGGAGGACGACTATTGCGAGCTCATACGCAGCAGCAATATCTGTCTGTTTTTATTTGATAAAAAGCTCGGCGCATACTCGCTTGAAGAATATAATTTTGTAAAGTCGCTCAAAAAGAGTGGCGGCGGTCCGCAGGTTCTGGTATTCTTCCGCGGCAATTTTCTCGCCGATTTCCGCGCCCTTGCAGAGGAGGACGGCTTTGAGGTGTACAGCTTTGACGGAGCGGAAGATGTGTGCGCCGTGCTCGCAAAAAAGCTTACTGGCGCGCCCGCGCTTGCCGATATTGTAAAACGCACGCCCGTCAATATCTTTTTTGCGTCCTCTATAAAGGATGACGAGCGCCAGCGCATAAGAATAGAAAATTTTATCTGGAAGATGAACTACGAGTTCGTCAATGCCTACGGCATATCCGTGCGCCCTCTGCTGCACGAAGGTGTTGGCACGGACGAGGTCATAAAAAGCAGCCGAATGTGCTTTTTTATAGTGTTTACGCGCGTGGATAATGAGGTGCGCGGCGAGCTTGAGTTTGCCAAAAAGTATTTCGACAGCACCGGCTATCCCAAGATATATGTCTATTTCAACACAGTTGCGGACGGCTCCGGCGAGGAGCAGTCGGTCGCCGATTTCAAAAACTATCTCGACAGGGAGCTCAATCATTTTTACGGTACTTTCAGCGGCATAGATACCATAAAACTGCGCATTCTTTTAAATCTCGCCATACAGGAGGCAGGCTCAAAGGAGGTCAGCTTTAAGGACGGAAAGTGCTTTTTCGGGCAGGACGCACTCTTCTCCGTGGACAATGTGTCTGAATTTGCAAACAACAAAAAGCTTGCCGCGCTTAAAGCGCAGTTTTCAGAGCTGTCTGAGCGCTATCATTTAAAGAGGCGCAACTATGAAAACAACCGTGCCGACAAGTCCGCGTGCGAGGAGTATTACGAGGTAGCTTCGCAATACATTTCTCTGCGCAAAAAGATTGAGGAGCTGGAGGAGAGCATATTCAGCGTGGCCGTGTCTATGAGCCACGACGAGGTGCACGGACTAATCACCGAAAAGCAGAAAAAGGCGTACCGCTATTTTGAGGCGGGCGATGTGGAGGCGGCGGTAGACATTCTCGATATAGACGAAACGCTGCGCGGGTACGACAGAGCGGCCAGACTTGCAAAAAACATGGCTATGGAGGCCATTTCGGAAGGCAGGCTCAAGATAGAGTTTCTGCGCACAATGTACCAGTATAAAGAGAGATATCAGGTAATTGAACATACTTACGAAAAGCTGCTTCCCGTCGCAAGCGCCCAGCAGATCGGGCTGAATATATATAACGAATATGCGCTTTTTCTTCTCGAGCGCGACAGGCACAGGGAGGCACTTGAAAAGGCGCGCCTTCTCCAGACGCTGTACACAATATTTCCCGCCGCAGGAGGTACGGCCGAAAGGGCAGACAACCTCACCGTGCTTGCCTCTGTCTGCGCAAAGATGTCGGATATGCAGCGAGAGACGGAGGAGTATTCGCTTAGCTCGCTCGCCCTGCGCGAAAAGTTATATGCCGAGAACGCAAAAAACGAGGCTAACAATGCGGGGATAGCTGAAACCTGCCTTGCCCTGGGCAATATCTACCGCCGCGCACAGCGCACGGAGGAGGCGGAGCGCTACCTTGCAAGGGCGGAGGAGATTTTTAAAAAGCTTTCTGCAACCACGCAGAGATATATTCCCGAAGAGGTAAAGGGACTTATACTTAAGGGACAGACCTATTTCGACAGGTTTATGCCCGCAGAGGCGCTCTCCTGCTACGGCAGGGCGGAAGAGCTTATGCGCACCCTGCCGCTCAAATCTCCCGAAGAAAAATATCAGCTCTCTTCGTGCTATCAGAACAGCGCGGCCATGTACAGAAAGATGGGTAAAAAGCAGGAGGCGCTGGAGATGTTTTCAAAATCGCGCGAAATCCGCTTAAAGCTCGCCGACGAAGACCCCGCAGGTTATATGCCTGCGCTTGCCTACTCCTGCCAGGGCGTGGGCAACGCCTGCCGCTCGCTCGGGAGGAAGGAGGAGGCGCTCGGGTATTATCGCCAGGCCTACGGCTACCGCAAAATAATCTGCGAAAAAAACAGCAACGCGCACGCGGCTGAGCTTTCAGATTCCTGCACAAAGATTGCGGGCGTTCTGCTCGGAATGGGCAGGGCGGACAAGGCTCTTCCATACATAGAGGAGGCGTATGCCATAAGGGAGAGGCTGTTCAATGTCAGCCCGCACACATATCTGAAGTGGTTTGCGCAGATAGTCTTTGAGTACGGCAGGTATTACGAGCAGAAGGGGCAGATTGCAAAAGCGGAGGAATATTATAAGAAGGCGCTCGAACTGCGCACCTCGGGCGATGTGCAGATTGCGCCCAACGCCCAGGCCCTGCACGACAGCTTCACAAAAATGAAGGAGCTGTACGGCGAAGATTATGTAAATAAATTAAGCCCCAAGGCAAGGTCCGTGCACGATGCGCTCTATTCATACAACAGCACGCATCCGAAGAGCGAACAGATAGTCCTGGATTCCTCGTACGACGACTGAAACTTTTAAAATGGTGCGGCAATATGCCTCAACTAACGGGGTATAGCATTGTTTATTTATCGATTTAATTTTGTATTATTTATGTAAAACAGTTGCCAAACGCCGTGTTTTCTATTAAAATTAAATGCGTAAATTTTAAGTGTGTAGCAAGCTTCTTGCGTATGTAGCTGCTTGCGTCGTACAGATTTACGCAATACGGGGATGTAGCTCACCCGGTAGAGCGATACGTTCGCAACGTATAGGTAGTCAGTTCGAGTCTGATCATCTCCACCAAACGGGAACTATCCGAACACCACTATTACAGAACAGTGGGTTCGGATAGTTTTTTTGTTAAATTTGTAACTATAAAAAGATAAAAACGAGTTTCGTGTATCTCTACGAAACTCGTTTTTATACTATAATTGTATTTTTTGAAAATAGCAGATATTTGTAATTCAAATCTATTTCTGATATAATATACTTATAAAGGAGGATTTATGCTTTATAATAAACCAACTCGGCGTCAGCATTATGTTTGGAGATACTATTTAACCCCTTGGGTAAACAAGGACAAAAAAATTTGTTGTTTCTTTAAGTCAAACAAAAAAAACTGTTTTTACATCTTTAATGAATATAGGACAGGAAAAAGATTTTTATTAAGATTCTAAATTTGTTACCAGTATAATTTATAGGGGACTTAATCAATTTCATATTCGATATTTATTCACCTTATGGTTAGATTACTTTTCTGTATACACTATGTATCAAATCTTAAAGTATCTTTGATTGCGGTTTGTCGGGGTATCGGGATCTGTCATGGCAATGAGCCCTGCATCCAATGCTGGTTGTATATAATTTTTACGGAATGTCACACGTGATTTCAAACCGAGCTTTTCCATCAGTTCCACCGCAGACATGGGGTAAGTTTCGATGACGGACATCAACGCTCGTATCTGATTACTGATATGACTTTGGTGGTTGTGCGTATCTCTCGCAAGTTCAGAGACCGCCTTTTTGATGACGCCGAGCATGAACAGGATGAAGCGGTTGGACTTACCTTCCGCCGTCGAAAGCCCGATTGCACGGTAATATTCTTCCTGATTGTCTTTGATGATACTCTCGATAGGGATCCACTCGAATATCGGTTTCCAGCTTGCAAGTAACGACGTCTGCCAAAGTCTGCCCGTTCTGCCGTTACCATCCATAAATGGATGAATGAACTCGAATTCATAGTGAAATATGCTCGAACGAATAAGCATTTGTGTCTTGCTTGTTTTAAGCCAATCGAACAGTTGCTCCATCAAGCCTTTCACCATATCGTGCGGCGGCGTGACGTGAATGACTTTTCCCTGTTCATTTATTACGCCGACAGAGCCTGTACGCAGTTCACCTGCGCCCTCAACAAGACCGTTCATCATTACGCCGTGCGTCTTCTTCAAATCTTCCAAAGAAAACGGATTGAGTTCCGGTAACATTTTATAAACGGCAAAAGCATTTTTCACGGCAAGAATATCGTCCTGCGGGCCTAAAACACGCTTACCGTTGATTACGTCTGTCACTTGCTCCAAAGAGAGAGTATTGTTTTCAATGGCAAGCGACGATTGAATAGACTTGATACGGTTCACCCTGCGCAGACGCGGCAGCCTTTCCAAATCGTTTACGTTGCTGAGTTTTCCCAGATCTTCCGTGATCTCCGATGTCAATTCCAGCATTTCTTCGGTAATGTCGTAGGGTGGAACATATTTATCCATAAGCAACCTCAAAATCTTACTTGTATCTATTATAGCACAGATTTTCAATGCCGTCAATGCTTATACGCTTTCTTGATTGCTTTGATGAGCGAAAAATTTATTTGGCACTGTGGCGCGTGCTTGGCATAGACAAGTCGCCTACGAAGACAGAGTGAAAGGCAATATACCCGAAGATATCTGTTTCGGACTGATTGAGAAATATTCCGCCGAGCAAAAAACGCTGACGGCGGAGATAGAAGAATTTGAAACAAAAATAAAGGATACGGAAAACACGGTACAAAGTGCCGATGATTTCATACGGAACATAAAAAAATACCTTGAAGCGCCGGAACTTACCCGCGAAATGTGCTATGAACTTTTGGATCGCGTCATTGTCGGCGGGCATCCCAAAATCACGGGAAAAGAACGCGAGATTGATATCGTCTATAAAGTCGATATTGCCTCCGTTCTGCGCCACAAATTCAATAATCCCGATAAATAACGCTAAAGTGTATGAGCCTTCCGCCCATACACTTTTTTCATGCCTTTCTACGCACTAATTATCACTCTTTTTAAACACTCACTTACCAAAGTTGAGTATTGACATTGCCGCCGCAATATGCTAAAATTTTACGTATAGAGCAGTATATGCGATATAAGGGATAATAAGGGGCAAAGCATGAGAAATATAGCCGTAGTCGAAGATGAAGATATGGCAGCCGACCTGCTGATATCTTACATACAAAGGTATTCGCAGCTTTCGGGCGAAAAGTTCAACGTGTCGCGCTTTACCAACGCTGCCGACTTCCTTGAAAATTACCGCGCCATATATGCCGTGGTGTTCATGGATATCCAGATGCCCAAAATGAACGGCATGGACGGCGCCATGGAGCTCAGAAAGCTTGATAAAATCGTTTCGATAATCTTTATAACCAACCTTGTGCAGTATTCGCAGAAGGGGTACGAGGTAGACGCGGTGAGCTTTCTTGTAAAGCCGGTAAGTTACTTCGATTTTTCGCTCAAGTTCCGCAAGGCGCTAAATATATACGTCATGAACGAAGAGCGCAGCATCACCATAAAGTACCACGGCGGGCTGTGCCGCACCTCCACCGACAAGCTCATGTATGTGGAGATAATCGCGCACAGGCTGTATTATCATCTTATAGACGACGATATAGATATAACGGGCGTGCTTTCAGAGGTGGAAAAGGAACTTTCTGAATACGGCTTTCTTCGGTGCAACAGCTGTTACCTTGTAAACCCCAAGTTTGTGGTGGCGGTAAAGGGCAACGAGGTGCAGGTGGGCAACCGCACCCTGCAGATAAGCCGCCCCCGCAGGGCGGCGTTTTTAGCAGAGCTTGCCAACTGGTACGCAGGCCAGGGCGGCAAATCATGATAAGTCAGGTAGTTGCCGCATATTGGCAGGTCATTTTACAGTTTCTGGCGGAGCTGTATGTATTTTACATACTGGTAATGTTCCGCTTCAACCGCGCAAAATATTTTGCCGCTAAATTTTTCGGCGGGCTTGCCGCCGTGGCGGCAATAGCCTTCGGGCTGTCGTTCTTCTATCATTTCTTCGGCGGCAACGCATACGGCAGAATAGCCGTGTACCTTCTGCTGTTTGCAGTCACCTGCGCGCACGCGCGGCTGTGCCTTGCCGAAGGTTTCAAAACAATAATCTTCGGCTGCTCGTTTGCCTACGCCGTGCAGAACGTTGTGTATAAACTGTTCCTGATACTCTACTGCGCGGGCGAACAGCTCCGCCTGTTCGAAGGCATGGGCAAAAATTTCTGGCTGTGGTACCGCGCCATTTACTGCGTATTCATAGCGCTGGCCGCAACTGCGGCATATTTTTTGTTCATACGCCGCCACATAAAGCGCCTTCCCGACAGCGACATAGATTACCGTATGCTTATAATTTCGCTTATCGTGCTGTGCATAACGGTAATACTCTGCTCGTTTGAAGACGTGCACTTTGCAAACTTAAGTTCGGGGCGCGAAAACAGGTTTGAAAACTACGACGTATTCGTGCTCAGGCAAACTGGCAACGTATTTTCGGTGCTCAGCGGCGGGGTGGTGCTCATGCTCATGTCCAAGACAATAGTCGAGCGCGACTTAAAGCGCGAGGTAGAGTACCTGCAGCACGCCGTGCGGCAGGGCGCAAGGCAGTACGAAATTTCAAAGGACACCATAGATTTAATAAACGTAAAGTGTCACGACATAAAATACAAGCTCGGTTCGCTGCTGGCGCGGGGCGATTCGCTCACATCGGAGGCAGTCGCCGACCTGCAGAAGAGCATATCCATATACGATACCCGCGTTTCGGCGGGCAACAAGATACTCGACGTGCTGCTCACCGAAAAGAGCCTGTATTGCGAGCAGAACGGCATAACCTTTTCGTGCATGGCCGATGGCTCCAAGCTGGAGTTCATGGAGGACGGCGACCTTTACTGCCTTTTCGGCAACATTATAGATAACGCGCTGGAGGCGGTGAACAACGTGCCCGAAAGGGAGCGCAGGGTGATAAACCTTGTGGTAAAGGCCAAAAACTGCATGCTCACCGTGCAGGAGGAGAACTATTTCGAGGGCGAGCTCACGTTTAAAGACGGCCTGCCCTGCACCACCAAGGGCGATAAAAATTACCACGGCTTCGGCACGCGCAGCATGCGCATGATAGTAAACAAATACGGCGGCGCCTTTTCTGCCCGCGCCGAGGGCGGCGTGTATTACCTCAACATAGTTTTTCCGCTGGAGCAAAGCGGCGGCCCCGCCGCAGATAAATAACTGTTGCGCACAAGCAAATCATGTGCCTGATTAACATGCCGGACTGTTAAAAACAGGTAACATTGTTACAGAATAAGTAAATAATTTACAGTTAAGGGAACGCCCGTTGACAACGGGCGTTTTATTTTTTATAATATTGGCGAAAAAAGGCTTGCGTCTGCGGCGCCCAAAAATTTTACGGGCGCGGAAAAAATCCCGCCCGCAAAAAGTTAAGCGCGGCGGCAAAAGGCGGGCGGCAGCGCGCGGGCAGAAACGTGCGGCAGGCTTAAAGCGCAAATCACGCGGCACGCCCCGCATGAGGAAATATGAGGTCAAAATTTATCAGATTGCTGGCGCTGTGCGCCGCGCTCACCGTCGTTGCGGGCCTGTCAGGCTGCGGCGACGGCCAACCGCCCGTAAATGAGGAGGGCGAAGGAGAGGGGGAACAGCACGCCCCCGTGCAGACATACCCCTATGAACAGAGCGAAAAGATAGCCGACTTCACCGCCGGCAACACGGGCGGCTTTTACGCTTCGGACGGCTGGAGCAACGGCGGCATGTTCAATTGCACATGGACGGGCGCAAATACTTCGGTCACGGGGGATGGGCTTACGCTTACGCTGAACTCTTCAGGCAACAGGTACTACGGCGCGGAATACCGCACCGGGCAGTATTATTCATACGGCTACTACGGCGTATGCATGAAGGCGGCAAAGGGTTCGGGCATAGTTTCTTCCTTTTTCACCTACCTCGGCGACCCGTGGGACGAAATCGATATAGAATTTTTGGGCAAAAACACCACGCAGGTGCAGTTCAATTACTACACAAACGGCGTGGGCGGGCACGAATTTTTGTTTGACCTGGGCTTCGATGCAAGCAGTCAGTTCCACGAATACGGATTTTTGTGGCAGCCCGGCAGCATCACATGGTATGTAGACGGCGTCCCCGCGCATACCGCAACAAAGGATATCCCCTCGCACGGGGGCAACATAATGATGAACCTGTGGAACTGCATAGGCATGGACGATTGGACGGGGCCTTTCGATGGGGGCATACTCCCCGTTTCGGCGCAATATAAGTGGGTGAGGTATACCGCCATATAGCGCAAAAACATGTCGCTGTCAGGCGTTGACGCGCCGCCAAAGCTTAAGGCGCGCCACCATAAAGGGCCGCCGGCAAATTTAAATAAAAAATAAGGCGCCTTATTTTATGCCGCGTGCCGCGGCATAAAATACCTTTCTTAAACGGCAAAAGGTGCGCATATATTGCGCAAGCAATGCATTATTCCGGTTCTGGCCGCGCCGCATGGGAATGCGCGCGGATTCAATAAATTTTTTAAAGGGAGAAATGTTTTATGGGTAAAAAGCTTAAGCAAATGTTGCCTGCGCTTGCAGTTGCAACGGTACTCGCCCTCGGCGTAGCGGGCACGGCAGCCTGCAAAGACCAGATAGGGCGCACGGAAAACCTCACCGACGAACCGCTCGCCGGCACAAAGATAGCCGACTGGGAGGGCGGCGAACCGGGTGACATCGTGTTCGAATCCAACGGCTGGACAAACGGCGGCGACTTCAACACGCTGTGGAATCCCGACAACGTTGTGTATGAAGAAGGCGTTGCCAGGCTGACCATTTCAGAAAACCCCAACGGCGCCGAAAAGGACAGCAACGAATATTTTGGCGGCGAAATGCGCACCTATAACTATTACGGCTACGGCGACTATGAAGTGTGCATGAAGGTTTCAGACGTAGCGGGCACAGCCAGCACGTTCTTTACCTGTACGGGCCCCTACGATGCGGAAAACCCCGAATATAAGGTGGACGAAGACGGAAATCAGGTAAAGGATGAAAACGGCAACCCCATACTTATAAACGGCAACCCGCACGACGAAATAGATATTGAGTTTTTGGGCAAAGATACCACCGAGGTGCAGTTCAACTACTTTGTAGACGGCGTCGGCGGACACGAATTTATGTATGACCTCGGCTTCGACGCAAGCGAGGGCTTCCACGAATACGGCTTCCGCTGGGCGGAAGACCATATCACGTGGTTTGTTGATAACGAGCCCGTATACAGAATAGACGCGGCCGCAAACAGGCCCATGCCCTCTACAGCAGGCAGAATACTCATGAACTACTGGACGGGCACAAGCAACCTTGACGGCTGGATGGGCAACTATAAGGGCGGCGGCGAAAACGGCCCCGAATACAAGTGGGTTTCAACCTCTGCCCAGACCGACTGGGTAGACCCCAGCAAGCCCGAACCCCCTAAAGATATAACCATTCCTTCAACGGGCACCACAGCAATAGACCTTTCAAAGGCAGTTATCGGCGGCGACGCGGTGTATACTAAAAAGGTGGAAGACGGCAAGCTTAATGTCACCTACAGCGGAGTTGACAACTCCACCTATCAGATAGTATCCATAGGCGGCTATGGCGATGATTTAAACAAAAACAACGTTATCGCCTTTAAAATAGCCAACAACGGCACAAAAGATGTTGTAATGCGCGCAGACGTTGCGGCGCCAAAAGTAGGAGATAACGTAACGTGCAACCTGTATGCAACGCAGGACGGCGTTGTGGTTTCAACAGACACCACTTACGGCGGCTCCACCTTCACGCTTGCGGCAGACAAGACTGCGCAGATAATCGTTGAGTACGACACTTCAAGAAAGCCCACCGAACTTAAGCTACTGTTCGATTCGGCTTACGGTACGGCAACGGGCTGCTCGGGCGACGTAACCGTTTCAGACCTTCTGCTGTTCACCTACGGCGAACTGCCCGAAGTTCCCGAAACTCCCGAAGACCCCGAAGACCCCGAAGCACCTGCAAACGCTCCCACGTTTGTGGATATGGAGGACGTGACCCTTCAGGGCAGCGTTGTGGAAAATGACGGCCCCTATACCGCAACCAAGGCCGAAAGCAATGACGCTTTTGACGTAACTTATACCGATATGACGGCAAATTATCAGAACGTTGAACTGCAGGGACTTGCCTCTGTTGCTCAGCAGAACAATGTGTTCACCGCAAAAATACGCAACAACGGCACCGCGCAGGTCGCCGTGCGCGTAAATATTCAGCGTGCTGCTGGTGCCGGCGATGAAAATGCAAAGACTTTGGCCTGCAACCTCTCCGCCACTCAGGACGGAGTTGCCGCAAGGACTGACACCGAGTGGGGCGGCTCGTTCTTCACCGTCGACCCCGGCAAGACCATTGTAATTGCAGTCGTTTACGATAACGCAAAAACGCAGAACACCATTCAGTTCATGGTAGACTCGCACAACGGCGGAACACATTCCGGCAATATAACTATAGGCGCAATGGCGTTTTACGGCAGCGCTTACGAAGGCGAAATTACCCTTCCCGAACTGCCTGCCTATTCGGGCGACCCCGTAACCTCTCCCGAGGGCGGCGATGAGGAAGAGGAAGGCGCGCTTATAAACTTTAACACCCAACATGAGTATGTTATAACTCCCGCAGGCATTGCCACTGACGAAGTAAATATAACTTACACAAACGTGATGAATAACTATCACAATATTTCAGGTGTGGTCAATGCCGAAGATGTTGCAGGTAACAATACCTTTACGTTTACTGTAACAAATAACGGTGAAAAACCTGTAGAGTTCCGTATCGACCTGATGAACGATGCTGAAAATGTTGCTACTGCCGTCAGCGGTGTGGACGCTAAATGGGAAAATGGCGGCAGTCAGTACTTCAGAATAGAGGCAGGCGAAACAAAGACTATAAGCGTTACGTTCAGCGAAGCGTTTGGTACTGTGATGCTTTATATAGACTCAACTATCTGGGAACAGACGCCTACCACGGTATACAGCGGCGATATAACGCTCAAAGATTTCAAGTTTACAAACGTTGCATAAATAAGAGGGTAAATCAATGAATAAAAAGAAACATCTCGGAATTATTATAATCTCGGTGGCGATAGCCGTGATATGCGTGGTCACATTCTTTCTGAACTTCCTTTCTTTGAACAAGTTCGATAACATCTTCGAACAGTTCATCGGCAAGACGGCAGATACCACTCGCGGCGACACTCTGGGCGCGGATACGCAGTACTACAAGAGCGACTTTGAAAGCGCCGCCGACCTGTATGCTTACGAAACCGACCTTGTAGCCGAAATGGCAATGGAGGGCGCCACCCTGCTTGAAAACAAGGGCACGCTTCCTCTTGCAAAGGGCACCAGTTTAAGCCTGTTTTCGCACTCTTCGGTAGACCTTGTAAGCGGCGGCTCGGGCTCGGGCTCGGGCAGCTTCGAACTCACCGCCGACCTCAAAGAGGGGCTGGAAAACGCAGGGCTTGAAGTAAACGAAACGCTGTGGAACTTCTACAAGAGCGGCAACGGTTCGGGCTATACCCGCGGCGCGGGCTCTATAAACTACGGCGCCTCGCTCGACTGGCGTATAAACGAATGCCCGCTTTCAAAAATCATTGCAGAACCCAACCTTGCACAGACCTTCGACGGCACGGTTGCAATGTTCGTGCTCTCGCGCACGGGCGGCGAGGGTGCAGACCTTGCCCGCGACATGGCTGCCTACGGCGGCGAGTCGGGCCGGCACTATCTTGAACCCGATAAAACCGAACTTGAAATAATCGACTACCTCAACAAAAATTTCGACGAAGTCATCCTGCTTGTAAACGCCAACAACGTTATGGAGCTCGGCTGGGTGGAGGACTACGAAAACATCACAGCGGTCATAAACTTCCCCGGCGCTGGCAGGTTCGGCACCTATGGCCTCGGCTACATGCTCACAGGCCTTGATAAGGACGAAAAGGAGATATCGGCTTCCGGCCACCTTGTAGACACCGTGGCATACGACAGCTTCTCTTCCCCCGCAATGCAGAACATGGGCGACTATAACTACGAGGGCACAAACTACTATTACGTAAACTATGCCGAGGGCATTTACGTTGGCTATAAGTACTACGAAACGCGCTACGAAGACGTGCTTGTTCAGCGCGACGGCGCGGGCAGCTACGACTACGCGCAGACGGTGCAGTACCCCTTCGGCTACGGCCTTTCGTATACAAAGTTTGTTTGGTCGGACTTTGAAGTTTCTGCCGCCAATGCCGAAACGGGCGAAATTACCGTAAGCCTCAACGTTAAAAACAACGGCGACCGCGCCGGCAAAGAGGTGGTGCAGGTATATATGCAGGCACCCTATACCGAAGGCGGAATTGAAAAGTCCTCGGTGGCGCTCGTGGGCTTCCACAAGACGGGCAACCTTGCGCCCGGCGCCGATGAGGACGTGAACATCACCATAAACTTGAAGGACTTTATCTCTTACGACGACGAGGAGTATAAAACGTATGTGCTGGAGGCGGGCACATACTATATAACCGCCGCAACCGACGCGCACAAGGCGCTCAACAACATACTTGCGGCGCGCGGCGATATAGACGAAGGCAAGCTTGTTGCAGCGGGCGGCCTCGACGAGGCGGAGAACGCGCCCGATACTTCGTTCGTCGGCACATATGTGCAGGCCGAAACGGACGCTACTACCTACTCGGTGGGCGCCGACGGCGAAAAGATAACCAACCGATTCGACTACGCAGAGCTCTCCGACGCAAAGTATCTCTCCCGCACAAACTGGAGCGCCATGGAAAATGACGGCCTGCGCTACGGCACTGCCTCCAACGTGGCAAGCGGCGCCGAAATAGGCGGCAAGCAGTGGAGCCACTCCATAACATCGCAGCTCAAGGCCGAGCTCGATTCGCGCGATTCGCGCAGGCCCGAAAGCGAAAAGGTGCTCACGGGCTACGGCTTCGGCATGGATGGCGAGCTCGACCTCATCGACATGCGCGGCAAGCCCTTCGACGACAGGGGCTGGGACGACATACTCAAGCAGATAACGCTTGACGAACTTTCACTGCTTGTAGACGAGTGCGGATATTGCTCGCCTGTCGTACACTCCATAAACAAACCCAAGGTCACCGACTTAGACGGCCCCGCCGGCCTCAACCTTGTAGTGGGGCACGGATCGGTTCCCATAGGCACCGACCCCGACACGGGCGACGAGATCAAGTCTATGACGTGGCCCAGCGAATACCTGCTTGCAAGCACGTGGGATGAAGACTACGCCTTCCTCATGGGCCAGGGCATGGGCGAAGACGGGCTGTATGGCGAGGTAGAGGGCTGGTACGGCCCCGCCGTAAACATACACCGCACCCCGTTTGCAGGGCGCAACTTTGAATATTATTCGGAAGACAGTTTTATTAGCGGCATATTCGGGCACGAGGCCGTGCGCGGCGCGGCAACAAAGGGCATGTATGCCTTTTTAAAGCACTTTGCCTTAAACGACCAGGAGACCCACCGCGACCATTTGGGCATAGTCACCTGGGCGGGCGAACAGGCCATACGCGAAATTTATTTAAAGCCGTTTGAAATGGTAATAGAAGATAACTACGTTACCATCAACTACAACGAGCCCGTAAAGAACGAAAACGGCGAAACCACGGGCTATACCATGAAGCAGACTCAGGTTCCCGCGGCAACGGGTATAATGTCCTCGTTCAACCGCATAGGCCCCACGTGGGCGGGCGGCAACTATAACCTGCTCACCGAGGTGTTGCGCAACGAATGGGGCTTCAACGGCTTTGTGCTCACCGACTACGAAGTTGCCAGCTACATGTTCACCGACCAGTGCCTTGAGGCGGGCGGCGACGCCAAGCTGAAAACGGTAGGGCTTGCGGGCAACATGCTGTTCGGCTATTCGCTGGAGGATGCGGAAAACATTGACGAACAGCCCTATGCGCGCACCGCGGCGCACCACATACTGTACACTGTGGTAAATTCCGCGGGCATGAACGGCTATGTTCACGGTGTTGAATACGTAAACGGCTTTGCATACTACAAAATAATACTCATCGTGTGGGATGTGCTGGCCGCCGCAGGCGTTGGCGTGCTGATATTCTTCCTCGTCAAAAAAATAAGGCGCAACCGCAAAATAGCCGCCTAATGAACTTATCCATGGCTGAGGTAACAGCTGTATTGTGACCCATAAACGTATGCCCCGCGCGGCTTGTGCCGCGCGGGGCATACGGCTTTTATCATTATTAATTCCCTGTTAAAGCTTACCGTTGCAATGTGCGGCTGGGTGTGGTATAATGAATAAAAATATGAAAGATAACGGGGGACTTCAATGATATTTACTCCGCATTTCAACGGCGGCGATACGCCGCTTTCCGAATACCCGCGCCCGCAGTTTAAAAGGCAAAGTTACCTTTCTTTGAACGGGCGGTGGGAGTATGCGTTTACTCATTCTGACGAATTGCCTGCGGCATATGATGGCACCATTCTTGTTCCGTACTCGCCCGAAAGCAAACTTTCGGGCGTGGGGCGCCAGCTTCAGCAGGGCGAATTTCTGCACTACCGTCGCACCTTTGAATTGCCCGAAGGCTTTTTCCGCGGCAGGGTGCTTTTAAACTTCGGCGCGTGTGACCAGGTGTGCAAAGTGTATGTAAACGGCGCCGAAGTCGGCGGGCATAAGGGCGGCTATCTGCCGTTTGCCTTTGATATAACCGCTTTTCTGCGGGAAGGGCGCAACGAGCTGTGCGTTGCGGTGGAGGACGACGCCTCTTCCCACATATACGGCAGGGGCAAGCAGAGCTACAACCGCGGCGGCATATGGTATACCGCCATAAGCGGCATATGGCAGTCCGTCTGGCTGGAGAGCGTGCCGCAAAACCACATCAAAAAAATCAGATTGAGCCCAGACTATGCCGCAAATACCCTTACAATAGAAAGCTTTACTCAAGGGGAGGGTGCAATAAGCTGCGCCGTGTACGATGGCGACAGGCTTGTCTGCTCGGCGGAGGGGGGTGCCCTGCAATGTCCCGTGCGTGCTCAACGTTTCGGACTGCAAGCCGTGGACGCCCGATTCTCCCGAGCTGTACACGGTAAAGATGACCTTCGGACAGGACGAGGTGGAAAGCTATTTCGGCCTGCGCACCTTTTCGCGCAAGGAGATCGGCGGCAGGCAGTACTTTGCGCTCAACGGCATGCCTGTATTCCAGAGCGGCCTTTTAGACCAGGGCTATTGGGGCGACGGCATATATACCCCAAAGGCCAACAGGGAGATGTACGACTGCATACAAAAAGTCAAATCGCTGGGCTTCAACATGTTGCGCAAGCACATAAAGGTGGAGCCGCTGCTGTGGTACTATTACTGCGATATTTCGGGCATGCTTGTGTGGCAGGACATGGTAAACGGCGGCGAACGGTATAAAAAATACCGCATAAATTTAGGCCCGTTCATTGACCTGCGCCTCAACGATAAAAACTTTAAAAGCATGGGCAGGGCAGACGAGCGCTCGCGCAGGCAGTATATGGACGAGGCGCGCGGCACTATAGACGCGCTTTACAACTGCACCTGCATATGCCTGTGGACGCCCTTCAACGAAGCTTGGGGGCAGTTCGATTCGCTAAACGTTTGGCAGGCGCTGCGCGCCGAAGACGGCACCCGCCTGTACGACCACGCCAGCGGCTGGCAGGATATGGGCGGCGGCGACCTGTGCAGCAGGCACGTGTACTTCAAAAAGGCGCGCCTTAAAAACGATGGCAGGCGGATACTCGCGCTCACCGAATTCGGCGGGTATTCCTACCGCACCGCAAAATCCTGCGGGCGTACTTTCAGCTACCGCAGCCTCGGTTCGCAGGCGGCATTCATGGCGGCGCTTAAAAAGCTGTATATGGGGCAGATAGTGCCGCTCATCCGCAATCAGTCGCTGTGCGCCACCGTATATACCCAGCTATCTGACGTGGAGGACGAGGTAAACGGCCTGTTTACGCCCGACTGGCAGTATAAGGCGGACGCGGAGGAGATGCGTGCCTTAAACGCCGCGTTGTATGCCGCTTTCGGCGACCTGTTTTCAAAGGGCTGAGTGGCCCGTATAAAACCGACCTATATAAAAAAGGCGCGGCAATATGCCGCAACCAATGCGTTTTTTTGTTTAAACTGAATGTGAAAAGGGCGCCGCGGCAAATTTGCCGCGGCGCCCGTTCGTGACTTATGTATCCTGTTGGTTGTTTTGGTAGTCGGCGCCGTCCGTCTTTATATAAAAAATTTTTTTATAGCCGCACAGTAGCACAAGCGCAAACATGGCAAGGCTCAGTGCAATGCGCGGCAGCACTTCCCGCCACAGCCTGTCGGCCGTTTGGTCGGCGGAAAAGTTTACGGGTACAAAATATACCACTATAAATATGCCCGCGCACGCCGCCACGGCAAGTATCGCCGCCGTCGGCAGTATATACTTTTTCATATGACCATTATAAAAATATAAAAAACCGTCGGCAAAAAGTCAATTCCACGGCGCTATCTTACAATTATGCCCGTTCCGCGCAAAAGCTGCACAGCCTGCGCACCGTTCACCGCCGCGCCGCGCAGCTCGTGCAGGTCGGCCGAAAGCGTTATGCCTGCAAGCGCGCAAGTGGTAAAGTCTGTCCCCCTGAATATGGTGCCGCCTATGTCCGCCCCGGTCATGTCGCATTTTTCAAAATACAGGTCTTTGAGTTTGCAAAAATTCAGGCCGCACTCCTTCATGGCACAATCTTTGAATATTGCCGTGCGGAACTTGCCTTCGCTGAAGTTAGAATAGCTCAGGTTGCACCCCTCTATCGTTGCGTCGGTGAAGTACGCCTTATAAAAGTATGTGCCCAGCCCTTTGCAGCCGCTGAGCTTCACTTTTCTGAAAGCGGCGTCTGTAAATACCGCGCCGGAAAAGTCGCAGTTTTCAAACCCGGTGTTGAAAAAATCTGCGCGCGCAAAGTTTGTGCCGGCAAACCTGCAATTTAAAAATTTTACCGATGCAAATTCGTTTTTTTCGCAGTCCAGGCGGCTGAAGTCCGCGCCGCTGAAGCAGGTATCTTCGATATGCTCTTCGGTGTCTTCCGCCCTGCCGCAAAAGGGAGAAGGCTCCTTTTCAAATTCAGGCAAAAGTATGCGTTTCATGTAATTCCCCCGCATATATGTCTTATTTAATTATATAACACGTTTTACTGTATGTCAAGGGCGGTGCGGGCACGGTATTGGTAAAATAGAACGGAATACCGTTCAGACGATGCTGGCAAAAAATAAACTCGGCTCGCACAGCAGAGAGACCGAGTTCCTGTTAAAGGGAAAACTCTATTGCGGCGTATGCGGGAAGAAGATGAACGGAGAGAGCGGAACTTCCTATAACGGAAAAGTCAATTACTATTATAAGTGTTCGACGAGGAAAAAGAAAAGCTCCGCCTGCCCAAAAGCGAATATCCGGAAAGAAGATTTGGAAAAAATCGTGTTGCAGACGACCGTAAACCTGCTGCGTGCGCCGGGGAATGTGGAGCGTATCGCGGATGCCGTCGTAGATATTCACCGCAAGCGTTGGCAGGATCAATCCGTGCTGCATCTTTTAAAAGAGGACAGGGATAAAAAGCATAAGGCGCTTAAAAACCTTTTGAATGCCGTTGAGGAAGGCTTGCTGACCGCCACGACCAAGAGCCGAATGACAGAGCTGGAGGAAGAGGTAGACATTCTCAACGGTAAGATACTCGCAGAGGAGAGCAAAGAAAGCAATCTTCTCACGCGGGAACAGATTATAGACTTTCTGACTATCCTGCCCGAGCAGGAGCCGCAGCTTATCATTGACGCGATGATTCGCAAAGTGGAATTGTATGATGATAAACTCGAAATCCATTATAATTTCAGCAAATTGCCAGAACCCGACGATTCCGACGGCCTTTTACCCGAAGATCGCCGGGTTTTCTCTGTCTCTTTCAATCGAATTTGTCATCTTCCGTTCCACCACGCAAAAGGACGCCTTTTCTGGCGTCCTTTTGCATGGTGACAGTATTGTTCGCGCGGGTAAGAAAAGCCCTTTGCAAAGTAGCAGATATTGTTCATCTTCGCCACGCACAAATGCCATTTTCACGGTCTTTGTGCGTGGCTCAGAGATGAAAACCATACGCGCTTAAAGGAAAAGAGTAACAGAAAGAGAACAAACCCGTACAGCGCGCTCGTGAGCATAAGGCTGATTACCTACTGAAAACAAGAGTATGTATTTCGCAACAAATAAATTCTATTATGCCAAAGGCTTAAAAATTGGCCATCATTTTGGTGATTTATTGAATTTCAAATGCAGAACAAATAAGCAGATAATAAGTAACAGAGGGAATGTAGTGGCAACAAGCAACCCTGCTTTAAGATTGCCTCCGACAAAATTGGAAATACTCCCGACTATTGCAGGACTTGCGGTTGCACCCAAATCTCCTGCTAAAGCTAAAAAAGCAAACATAGCCGTGCCGCCACTCGGGCACTTTTGTGATGAAATGCTTATAGTTCCCGGCCACATAATTCCAACAGAAAGTCCGCAGAGTGCGCACCCCGCCAATCCGATTATGGGTATGGAGGATAAAGATGCCATCAGATAACATATTACACACAGTATTCCGCAGACAAGCATTGATTTGACTAAATCCAATTTTTCACTCATTTTTCCATACAGTAGTCTGGATATTCCCATAAATACCGCGAACAGACACGGTCCTGCCAAATCCCCGACGGTTTTTGAAACACCCAATGCGGACTCTGTAAAAGCGGATGCCCACTGAGCCATAGAAGCTTCGGAAGCTCCCGAACAAATCATAAGCAATATCAGTATCCAGAACAGCGGCAATCTGAACAGTTGCCCGGTTTTCATGCCGTCTCCATCTTTCATCAGCGGGTTGATAGGACAAGAAATAAAATTGAAAGCATTGATAAGCGGCAGCAGCGCCCAAATCAGCGTCAGTATTTTCCAGTTCTCTATGCCGAATATAGTAAAAAACAGGGTGGAGCACAGAATAACGCCTACCGCTCCCCAGCAATAAAAGGAGTGCAGTAAGCTCATCATCCCTTCTTTGTTTTTAAAAGGGCAAGCTTCAACAATAGGGCTGACCAATACCTCAATAAGACCGCTGCCCATAGCATAACATACTACTGAAATTAAAATACCTATAAATGGCACTGGGAGCAGTTCAGGCAGAACAGCCATCAATACAAGCCCTGCTGCAGACAATATCTGCGAAGAAATTACACAGATACGATAACCTATTTTATCGGCAAATTTTGTAGCTGCAAGGTCAATCAACAACTGAGTAAGATAGAAAACCATCGGAATCAGCGCTATTTTTTCGAGCCCGATTTCATAGGTGGTCTTAAATGTAACGAATAAAAGCGGAGCAAAATTTGCCGCTATAGCCTGAGTAACAAAACCTAGATAACAGGCAATAAGAGTTTTTTTGTAGTTTATTTGCTTTGTCACGGTTGCTCCTTTAAAGCAAGGTCAATAGCGTTAATTTAATTGCATTATATCACCGCAATAACTCAAATTCAACTAAATTTATGTGCAGAAAAAACCCAAACAAGTGCGCTATTTACCCATTGTTCTGTATTGCCCCGGCGTGTATCCATATGTTTGCCTGAACTGGCGAATAAAATAATGCACAGAATTAAAACCGCAGGAAGAACTTATTTCTTTAAGCGTAAGCGTAGTATCCTTAATAATACTGTGTGCAATCTGAAGTCTGTGTTTAATCAGGGCGTCAATAGGTGAGTATTCCATATATGTGTTAAAACAGCGTCCCGCTTCACTGCGACTGACATTGGCAGAGGCTGCAATATCCTCAAGCGTGACAGGCCCTGAATAATGTTGGTGGATATATGTCAGCATCTTCTGAATACGTACCTGAGTATTCAGCTGAATGCGTGTATTCTCTGACTTGGGCAAATCATCAAAATTCAAAAATATATATTCAAAGATTTTACTTAAATCGCGCTGAACAGCCATTTCGAAAACTTTAACGGCAGATTTTTTCCGTCAGAAAGAATATATAATAAGCTTTTTGTTGCATTAGTTTTATCGGCGGCTGTCATAATAAGTTTTTATGATTTAATTAAAAGTATCTTGCTGATTTATTTTAAAATTTACTGATATGTATGGCGCGTTCTTCGTGGTGGCAATATTGTTCGTGCACGCTTATATAAATGAAAGATGTTCAAAGTCAGTTCGCGCGGGGTAAGAAAAGCCTTTTTCAGGTCTTTCGGGGCGTAAGCAGGCCTTCGGCAAAACAAGACTGCAGGGCGCTGTAAAAGTGGACTAAATACTGTAATATCAGCTTAAATAATGCCGATTTTTGTTGCAAAATAAGGCGTGCGGTGATATAATCTTTGCCGTTATGAAAAAGGTTCTGGGCGCCGTCGGGCGCTTTATTAAAAGTGAAATAGTCCTCTGTGCGGCGGTGCTTCTTGCCATTGTTTCCCTCTTCTTTGTGCCGCCCGATTCCGAATACCTCGGCTATGTGGACTGGGACACCCTTGCGCTGCTCTTTTCGCTCATGGCGGTAATGAAGGGCTTTCAGGGTGCGGGCGTATTCTCCTACCTCACGGGCGCACTTCTGAAGAAGGCCAATACTTCAAGGAAACTGATGCTCGTCCTTGTGTATCTGCCCTTTTTTATGAGTATGCTCGTCACAAACGATGTTTCCCTGATAACATTTGTGCCGTTCGGCATAATGGCGCTCAAGGCAGCCTCTCTCGAAAGGCTTGTCATTCCCCTCGTAATACTGCAAACGCTTGCCGCCAACCTCGGCAGTATGCTTACCCCGATGGGCAATCCTCAGAACCTATATCTCTACAACCTTTCGGGCATGGGTTTCGGCGAGCTTATCCTCTGTATGTTGCCCTATGTTGCGCTCTCCGCTATCGGACTTTTTGCCGTTATAATGTGTTTTAAATCTGTTCCCGTCGGCGAGGTAGATGTAGAGACAAAACTTTCGGGGGTGTTCTCGCTCACCTGGCCTGCGGTCGGGTTTGCGGTATGCCTTCTGGGACTGTTCGATTTAATTCCTCCGCTCATAATCGCCGCGGCAATGCTCGTCTTTCTGCTTTTCGCCAACAGAAAAGTGCTTATTAAGGTGGACTATGCTCTGCTGTGCACATTTATTGCGCTGTTTATTTTTATAGGCAATATGGGCAGGGTGGAGGCCTTCAGAACATTCTTGTCCTCGGTAATAGGCGGAAACGAAGTGCCCGTTGCCGTGCTCGCAAGCCAGGTGATAAGCAATGTGCCCGCCGCGCTGCTGCTTTCGGGCTTTACCGATGCATGGAGCGGACTTTTAATCGGCTGCAATATCGGCGGACTTGGCACGCTGATAGCCTCTATGGCCAGCCTCATATCCTATAAACAGATTGCCAAGGAGTACCCCGGCCTGCGCGCAAAGTATCTTTTAAAGTTCACAATATATAATGTGGCTTTCCTCGCCGTGCTGATAGGCCTTTACTACCTGCTTGCTCTCTTTCTGTATTGAAGCGGCGGTATAAAAGTGCGGCGGCTTAAAAATTATATCAGGTTACATATTTGCTTTTAATGTGCGGCGCGGTGCGCCGTTTTTTTTATAAAAAATGCCGTATGCCGCGGAATATTTTACGCGGTTGACTTTTTTTTAAAAATTCCGTATAATAAAAGAGCAGACATTTTTAAGGAGTAAGTTTTAAGTATTAATCAATGAGGATTTGTATTTTCGGCGCATCGAGTGCGCATATAGACGAATTTTATATAAAGGCGGTGGAGGAGCTGGCCGAAAAGATGGCTCGGCGCGGACACTCGCTCGTGTTCGGCGCGGGTGCAACGGGCGCTATGGGCGCGGCGGCGCGCGGTACAAAGCGAGGCGGCGGATATATCCACGGTGTAATACCTGAATTTTTCCGCGAAGAGGGCGTAGAAAAGATATATACCGAATGTGACGAGCTCACCTATACAAAGACTATGGCGGAGCGCAAGACGCTTATGGAGGACGACGCCGAGGCTTTCATAATAGTTCCCGGCGGCATAGGCACTCTGGAAGAATTTTACGAGGTTCTCACACTCAAACAGCTCGGACGCCACAACAAGGCCATGGCAATTTACAACTTAAACGGCTACTTCAATTCGCTTGAAGCTTTCATGCACGAGATGTCGCAGAAAAACTTTATGGCCGAAGTCTGCCACGATATGTATAAATACTTCACCGACGACGATAAACTCCTCGACTATATCGAGGAGTACGAGCCTTTAAAAACATCCTGGCGCAGGCTGAAGGACGCAGACTGAAAAAATGCTCTCTGTAATTTTTGTGTGTCTTGGCAATATCTGCCGTTCGCCAATGGCGGAGGCTGTGTTCAGGGAGATGGTAAACAGGCGCGGGCTCGGCCTGAGTTTTGATATTTCTTCCCGCGGTACGTCTGACGAGGAGGAGGGCAACCACATATATCCGCCTGCGGCGCGCACCCTGCGCGCGCACGGCATCCCGGCCGACCATATCTCTACCCAGCTCACCAAGCGCGAGGTTGTCAATGCCGACTATGTGCTGGTTATGGATGCGGGAAATCTGTTTGACGTTTTGCGCCTTACCGGCGGGCAGTACGGCGAAAAGATTTTTAAGCTGAGTTATTTTTCAGGACTTCCGCGCGATGTTGCCGACCCGTGGTTTACGCGCGACTTTGAAAGGGCGTATTCCGATATATATGCCGGGTGCGAGGGGTTTCTGAACTATCTGCTCACCGAGCGGGCAGAACTTTTCGGGTACGATAGCCGCCACTGACCCCTTATTGAAATGTTGTGTGCGCTTGAAATCTTAATCTAGCTGATAAAAAAGAGCGGCACATATGCCGTAAATAATCGGTCTGGTTTTTGTGTGCAACAGAAAAGAGTGGCACATATGGCGCAACTATCGTAATATTTTGGTAAATGGAAACAGCGGCACATATGCCGTAATTACCGTTTGAATTCGGAATGAAATAATATAGGCTGCGTGCGCAAATCTGCGCACGCAGCCTGCCTTTTATAATTACAAAATATAGTAAATGCCGCGTTCTGTAATATGGTTTTCGCGGCATTCAAAAACTTTTATCTTAAAATAATAATCTTATTTTTTGCGCGGGTTATGGCGGTGTACAGCCAGCGGTTAGCGTCCTCTTTAAAGGTATAGCTTTCGTCGAATACAACCACGCTGTCAAATTCAGAGCCCTGAGCCTTGTGGCAGGATATGCAGTAGCCGTACTCAAATCTGTTCAGCGTAAACGCACCGGTGGCGTTGCCCTCTTCATCGAACCTCTCAAAGTAGTCGCCGTGGCGGTAGCGGTATGCGCCGTTTTCAAATATACCCGTGTCGAAGGGCACCAGGTCGGGGCAGTCCTCGTCCATAAAGTCGGCGCGGAAGCGCATAAACCCCATGCTCTCGCCCTCGTACTTTACGTCCTTTACATAGCCGATTATGCCGTTTACCATATTGTAACGCATTTCTTTGTCTATAAACTGTTCCCAGTTGTTAAGCGTGCATATAAGCTTTTCGCCTTTTTCGGGTAGACCGGAAAATCCGCGGTAACTGCGCATTTCCTCGTTCAGCTTTGCGCGCGTTCTGTTCATTCCGCATATCAGCTGCTCGGCCTTTAAAAGGTACTTTTTGCGGTTTTCGGGCTTTACTCTGCGCGCGCTTAAAACAAACGCTCTGTCGCCATAGCTGCCGTACGGTATGTATTTGCCCTCCATGGCGTCGCGCGCCAGCCTTATTATAGGATTGCCCTCCTGTTGCCGCACTATGGTGCGCAGACTGAAGTCCGGTGCGGACAAAAAGCTGTTCATTCCCTCAACGGGCGGCAGCTGCGCATCGTCGCCGCACAGCAGTATCTTCACGCCGAAGCGCATAATGTCGCCCAGCACCTCGTCAGAGACCATTGAAAATTCGTCCAGCACTATAAGCTTTATATCCTTGTCGATGCTCTCTCTGCGCCTGAATACAAGCTTTTCCACAGTCACCGTCTTGCCGTTTATCACCGTTTCGCGCTCTTCTGTCATCGCCTGGTAGATAAGGCGGTGCAGGGTGGTGGCGGGTATGCCCTGCCTTATAAGCACGGTCGCCGCCTTGCCCGTAGGCGTCACAAAGGCCGCGCTAACGTCAGGCTCAAGCCCGAGCGTATTGCATACCGTGTGCCGCAAAAGCGTGGTCTTGCCCGAGCCCGCAAGTCCTGCAAGCACGAACACCTGCCGTGCAGACTTTTTGAACCATTCGGCTATTAATTTGTCCGCCGCAGTCTGGTCGGCAGTCAGTTCCTTCGCCATACATACATTATATCACACAAACATATGTTTTGTAAAGTATGTTTGCGGTATTTTTTGCTTTGACTTGCACCGTTTAAAACGGAAAAAACAGGGGTGTTGCATAAAATGTGTGTTTTTCGGTATATTCTGCAATATGGGTGCAAACTGCGCAAAAAATGGCAAAATTTATTTAAAAAATAGCAAATAAACATTATTCGTGCTGTTGACTAACCGTATTTTTTGCCTTATAATATGAGTGGTATGCAGGAAGAGGAAAAGGGCGTTCGGGCGCTTGGTTCGTCGTTCTTTTTTCTTCGTGCGGCGATGTCCGCTTGCGGCGTCGCCATATATACACAGCAAAATCGGAGGTTACTCATGGGTTACAAAACCAAGGAATGGCGCAAGAGCATGCGCGTTACCGTAGACTATAACAATATGATGGCCAAATTCCTCGGTGAAAGGGGAATTAAGGATTCTGAGCTCAAGGCCGTAAAGGCAAAGACGGAAGAGGCCTTCAAGTATGTTGCCGAAAACCGCGGCAAGGACGAGCTCTTTATGGGTTGGACCGAGCTTCCTTACAACCAGACGGAGATTGTGGCCGATATTATCGCCACCGCAAAGGAAGTCCGCAAAAAGTTCAAGTACTTTGTAGTACTCGGCATAGGCGGCAGCGCCCTCGGCCCCTCGATGGTGTTCAATGCGCTCTGCCATCTTCACCACAACGAGCTCAATTTAAAGGCACGCAGCGGCGCTCCCAAGTTCTATGTGGAGGACAATGTAGACCCCGTCCGCATGAAGTCTCTTCTCGACGTAATAGAGCCTGAAAAGACCTGTTTCAACGTAATATCCAAGTCGGGTGCTACGTCTGAAACCATGACCCAGTACCTCATAATATCAGATATACTCACTAAGGCCGGTGTTGACCTTGCGCAGAATATGATATTCACCACCGACGCAAGCCGCGGCAACCTTATCAAGATTGACGAGGCGTTCGGCGGCAAGATAAAGAAGTACGTCCTTCCCGACGGCGTTGGCGGAAGGTTCTCTGAACTCTGCCCTGTAGGACTTCTTCCCGCGGCCGTGCTCGGCATAGACATAAAGGGTCTGCTTGCAGGCGCAGCTTATATGGACAGCATCTGCAACAAGGCTTCCATATCTACCAACCCCGCGCTTGCCTGCGCAGCGCTTATGTACATAACAATGAAGCAGGGCAAAAATATCCACGTAATGATGCCTTACAGCGATAATCTCCGCCTTCTTTCAGACTGGTACTGCCAGCTCTGGGCAGAGAGCATCGGCAAGCAGGAGGACTACGACGGCAACATCGTAAATGCGGGCACAACCCCCGTAAAGAGCCTCGGCGTTACCGACCAGCACTCGCAGGTTCAGCTCTACACGGAAGGCCCTTACGATAAGGTAATAACCTTCATATCGGTAGGCAAGTATGCGTGCGAAATGCCCATACCTCACGGTTGCGAAGATATTCCCGATGTAGGTTTCCTTGGCGGACACTCCATGCAGGAGCTCATTCAGGCTGAAAATAAGGCTACGGCATATGCGCTCATGCGCGCCGGCAGAATGAACTATACCATACACGTGCCCGAAGTCAACGCATTCACTATGGGTCAGCTGATGTTCCTGCTCGAACTCCAGACGGCCTATGCGGGCGCAATGCTCAACATCAACACCTTCAACCAGCCCGGCGTTGAAAACGGCAAAAAGGCAACTTTTGCCCTCCTTGGCAAGAAAGGTTACGAGGCAAAGAAGGCAGAAATTGATTCTGCTCCTCAGCTTGATGCCAAGTATATTGTCTGATTTGCACGGTTTAGTTTGCAATATCCTGTAAAGTTTTATTTATAACCTTAAAATTTCGCAGTGTTTTATTTGCATTATAATATTTAAAAAATGGGGGCGGCGCAGTTGCGCCGCCCCTTTATGTATCTTTATAGCATTATAATAAAAAGTTGGGCGGT
Source organism: Candidatus Coproplasma excrementigallinarum (assembly GCA_018714625.1). Lineage (GTDB taxonomy): Bacteria > Bacillota > Clostridia > Christensenellales > Borkfalkiaceae > Coproplasma > Coproplasma excrementigallinarum. The sequence continues at coordinate 1,263 of DVNE01000022.1, read as the reverse complement.
GCAAATGCGCCGCCCTTCATGTATCAAAGATTTTGGCCTTTAAGTTTTTGCAGCATTGCTGTATGTGCCGCCGCATTAATTTGGTGTTATATATTGATTAACGGCAGGTACGGCGATGGCACAAATGAGCGTTGAGCGGACTGAATGTGATTTAAAGCTTTGAGAGCGGCAGAATTTTACAAGTCATGCCGTTTTATGTGTAAGTTTAGCAGTTTCTATTGAAAACGGTTATTTATCTGGTTATAATTAATTCAGACGCACCCCGAAGAGTTGGTGTGCTGATAACCTAGATTTTAAATCGCGTGCGCAAGGCGTGCGCGTGGCAGGCGATTATGATTGAAAAGTTTTATACCGCGCGCGACGGCGCACAGATAAGTGTTTTGTATTTTGCCTCTGAAAATGTAAACGCGCCGCTTATATTCGAAATTCACGGCGGCGGATATTTTGCCGGTCATCACTACGACGATATACCGCTCTGCACCGAGATTGGTGAGCTGTTGGATTGTAACGTTGCCTCTGTTGAATATCGCTATGCCCCTGAAGTGACTTTTCCCGTTGCCGCATACGACTGTGCAGACGCGCTCAGCGGACTTATCGGCGATAGCTCTTTCGACTTCGACCGCACAAGAATTGCCGTGTGGGGTCACAGTGCGGGTGCAAATGCTGCTGCCGCTATGTTACAGATGTACAGCGGTCTGTGCGGCGCAGTGCTCAGCTACCCTTGGCTGGACGCAACCGACCGCAGGCGTCCGTATGTGTTCGGCGGTATGCCATATCTTTATATGCGGCATATGGCGCATAAGTATTTCAACAATAAGGAGCTGCGCTCAACGCCGATTGCCAGCCCCGTCTTTATGAAGGCTGAGCAGCTCAGGTCGTTGCCGCCCGTTCTCATACTCGCGTGCGGGAAAGATACTTTGCGCGAGGACGCGCTGCGCTTCTGCAATGTGTTTTCAGCGGCAGGCGGTAAGATGCGCGTAAGGTACTATCCCGAGGCCGAGCACGGTTTTATAGAAGTGGTGAGCGCAGGCAGAATTAAGAACAGATTGTTCAGCCGCAGGCGCTGCGAGGTGCAGACCGAGTGCTACAAGCGTGCCATTGCCGATGTGTGCACCTTTTTAGGAAAACTCTTCCGCGGAGAATTTTAGCTTTATTAAAAGCGCAGTTTTAATCTGCTTAGCTGTCTGCAAAAGTTCAGGAAGAGGTGGAGAGCTTTTATTTGTTGTTACAGATTTGAACTTTTTTTGTCCTTAAAGTGGGGCG
>DVNE01000021.1 GCA_018714625.1 Candidatus Coproplasma excrementigallinarum | reverse complement strand
CTCCGCCACTGCCTTGCGGCATTCGTACCTGTCCATGCCGCAGTATTTGCCTGCAAGCTCGTTCATTGTGCCGTCGTCGTTCATGACCTTTACGACGGGCAGGTTGTGCCTTAAGCCGACTTCAAAGTCGTTAGGGTCGTGCGCGGGCGTAATTTTAACGCAGCCCGTGCCGTACTCCATATCGGCGTGCTCGTCCGCAACAACGGGAATGGGCTTGTTTATAATCGGCAGTATGACGTTTTTGCCTATATATTTTTTATACCTTTCGTCTGCGGGGTTGACTGCCACGGCCGTATCACCGAACATTGTTTCGGGACGGGTGGTGGCAACGATGAGCCCCTCGGTATCAGAACCTTCAAGGTAGTATTTTATGTGCCAGAAGTAAGAGTTTTCGTCGGTGTACTCCACTTCCGCATCGGAAAGGGCGGTTTTGCAACGCGGGCACCAGTTGATTATTCTGTTGCCGTGATAGATAAGCCCCTTGTTGTAGAGGTTTACGAAAACTTCGCGCACCGCGCGCGAGCACCTTTCGTCCATGGTGAAGGCAAGGCGCGACCAATCGCAGGAAGAGCCGAGCTTTTTGAGCTGGGTGACTATTCTGCCGCCGTACTTTTCCTTCCACTTCCAGGCAAGGTCCAAAAACTCTTCGCGGGTGAGGTCGGTCTTGTCCTTACCCTCCTTTTTGAGCTGCTCGACAATCTTGACCTCGGTAGCAATCGAGGCGTGGTCTGTGCCGGGAAGCCACAGGGCGCTGTATCCCTGCATACGCTTGAACCTTATTAATATATCCTGGTAAGTTTCGTCGAGCGCGTGCCCCATATGGAGCTGCCCCGTTATATTGGGCGGGGGCATCATGATAGTGAAAGGAACTTTGTTATCGTCCCTCTCCGCGCGGAAACATCCCTCTTCCTCCCATTCCTTATATATTTCGTCCTCAAAGGATTTGGGGTTGTAAGTTTTTTCCATGGTTACCTCTTAAAATAAACGAAAACGGGACTTTTCTGAACCCCGCTTTATAAATATTCTCTTTAATCAGATGAGCTTTTATTTTACGTGCGATACGGTTTTAATTATAAAACAAAAGGACGGGAGTTGTCAAACATAACGCGCGGCGCATAAACTGTATTATTAAAATTTTTAAACTCCGGAGGAACGGTTTTTTTAAATGAAAAGAAAAATTATTTCAGTAATCTGCGCCATATGCGCCGCACTTGCAATACCTTTTTCGCTTGCAGGTTGTTCGGGCGGCGGCGACGTGCTTAAAATAAACGAAGTTACGCACTCGGTGTTCTACGCGCCGATGTACCTTGCCGACGCGCTCGGCTACTACAAAGACGAGGGATTTGACGTTGAATTTACCAACGGCGGCGGTGCAGACAACACCATGGCGGCGGTGCTTTCAGGCAGCGCGGACGTGGGCTTCTGCGGGCCGGAGGCCGCGCTGTATATAGCGATAGGCGGCTCTTCCGATGCACCTAAAGTGTTCGGGCAGCTCACCAAGCGCGACGGCAGCTTCCTTGTGGCGCGTACTGCCGAACCGGACTTTGAATGGAGCGACCTAGAGGGCAAGGAGATACTTGCAGGGCGCAAGGGCGGCGTGCCCGCTATGACCTTTGAATACGTCATAGAGGAGTTGGGCGTAGACGCGTCCTTGAACTACGACGTCGATTTCAATTATATGACGGCCGCCTTCGAGAGCGGCATAGCCGACTACTGCACTATGTTTGAGCCCACGGCAAGCGACTACGAGGCTCAGGGCAAGGGATACATAGTCGCCTCTGTAGGTGAACAGTCGGGAGAGATACCATACACCTGTTTTGCGGCGAAACAGAGCTTTATAGACGCAAACCCTGACAAGATTGAGGGACTACTGCGCGCAGTAACAAAAGCCACCAAATTCGTGCTGGAAAACGACGCAATGACGACGGCGGGCTACCTTACGGCATATTTCGACGGCACTTCAGAAGAGAGCCTGGCCAATTCCGTGCAGGCCTACAAAGATATAGACGCCTGGGTTACGAATATGGCAATGGAGCAGTCTGCATTTGACAGATTGCAGGACGTAATAGAAAATTCAGGCGAGCTGGAAAGGCGCGTAGACTTTGACGAGCTTATTCTGACCGACGCCGCAGAAAAAGTATATAAAGAGATATATTCATAACATAAAATGAGCCTTAAATTCAGTGAAGTGAGCTATACCTACCACACCCCCGCGGGCGAGACCAGGGCGGTAGAAAACCTGAGTTTTGAAGTGGCAGAGGGCGAATTTGTTTCGGTCATAGGCCCTTCGGGGTGCGGTAAGAGCACAATACTTTCGCTTGCGGCTGGGCTTATACAGCCCTCCGGCGGCAAGGTAGAGCGGGGCGGCGGGGAGTTCGGGTATATGCTCCAGACAGACGCGCTCTTCCCCTGGCGCACGGTTGAACAGAACATCTTTCTGCCGCTAGAGATAAAGAAAAAGAACACCCCGGAGATGAGGCAGAACGCCGTGGCGCTTGCCGAGAAGTACGGGCTGAAAGATTTTCTTAAAAAGAGCCCCTCGCAGCTTTCGGGCGGAATGAGACAGCGAGTGGCGCTTATACGCACGCTTGCGGCAGGGCCGCAGACGCTGCTGCTCGACGAACCGTTTTCGGCGCTCGACTACCAGACCAGGCTGGCCGTGTGCGACGACGTACACGCGATAATAAAGAGCGAAAAAAAGACGGCGCTCTTGGTCACGCACGACATATCAGAGGCGATAGCGCTCTCCGACAAGGTGATAGTGCTCTCCTCCCGTCCTGCGCGCGTGGTGGGCGAACACCGCATAACATTCGGCGAGGGAAAGCCAAAAAAGCGCAGGGAATGCGGCGATTTTGCCGCCATGTTTGAAACGCTGCGCGCCGAACTGGGGATATAAAAAGTTTAGGCCATACCGCGCACAAATAAAATTTTGTGCGCAAAGCTTTGAATTACAGCCTTAAAAATCTACAAAAAATAAATTCGTGCGGCAATATGCCGCAACTAACATACATTGACGGGTAAAATTGCCCATGAAAAACATATTCAGAAAGGAAAAAAAACAGTTTTCAGCGCAGCACGCGCTGTACCTTAAAAAATTAAGGCGCAACAAAATACTTGTGCACGCGGTGCGCGCGGCAATACTTGTGGCCATAGTCGGGCTGTGGGAGATGTGCGCGCAGACGGGAATTTTTGACCCGTTTATTACAAGCTCACCTTCGCGCGTGGCGGCAACAATAGCCGACCTTGCCGAGGCAGGCACGCTGTTTTACCACATAGGCATAACGCTTATGGAGACAATTATCGGCTTTATCGTCGCCGTAGCGGCAGGCTACCTTATTGCCGTGCTGCTATGGATGAACGAACATATAAGGCAGATTTTCGAGCCGTATATAGTAGTACTCAATGCGCTGCCCAAGATAGCGCTCGGGCCGCTTATCATAATCTGGATGGGCACGGGATATACCGCTATAATATTTATGACAATTCTTGTGAGCATAATTGTGTGCATAATGAATATGCTCACGGGTTTTGTGGGCGTAGACAAAACCAAGCAGCTTCTGATGCGCTCTATGGGGGCGAACAAATTCACAATGCTGACAAAGCTGGTGATACCCGCCTCCCTCCCTGCGTTTATGAACACGCTGAAAGTGGCCGTCGGGCTTGCGTGGATTGGCTCTATTATGGGCGAATACATTGTTTCGCGCGCGGGACTTGGGTACCTTATAGTTTACGGCGGGCAGGTATTCCGCCTTGACCTTGTTATGGCGGCCACATTTATACTCTGCCTGCTTGCAGGCGGTATGTACGCCATTGTTGCAATAATTGAGCGGTTGGTAATTAAAAAACGCGCATAAGAAAACCTTAACAGAAGCCTGAAAAAGACAAAAATTCCGCGTTTAACGACGTAAAATACTTAAAATTTATTGAACGCCGCGGGCGGGCAAAATCTGCCCGCCCGCGGCTTATTATATGCGGTCGTAATTACAACAGCGGGCTGCGGCACATTTAAATGTGCCGCAGCCCGCTTTGATTTAAGTTGAATACATATTATAATTTTTTTGAGGCAAACAGTACTCCGCGCAGAAAAATATTTGCGCTTGAGCAAGTATTGCCAAAAATCCTAAGACAAAACTTATGCCCGAACTTTATTACTTAACGGAAGAGCGCAATGAATTCGCGGAGCGCGAAGGGAACGGGCACATTCTTGGGCAGGGCAAGTCCAACGCCGCGCACGGGCAGCGAGGGGCGGATATTCACCTCGAACAGCTCGCCCTTTTCAAGTTCCTCGGTGCAGTACTCGCGGGGGATACAGCCTATACCCATACCCTTTACCGCAAGCTTGAGCATCAGATCCCAGTTGGCAACCTCTATATCGGGTTGCAGCGAGATACCGAGCGTGGCGAGGTAACTATCTACCGCGCGGCGGGCGACGGTGTTCTCCTCCATCATCATGAGCGGGTACTCCTGCAACCTTTTTACGGGAACAACCTGACCGCGCAAATCACCGTATCTGTTGCCGGCAACAAAAATATCGCTCAGCAGGCTTACGCTGCCCGATAGCATGACCTCTTCATCATCTATTGGCAGGTTCAGAAATACCACGTCGCAGCGGTTTTCCTTGAGCTGGGCGATGGTATCCAGAGTTGTACCCGTGATAAGGTCGAACTTAACCGCAGGGTACTTTTCGTGATATTCTGCAATTTTATCGGCAAGAATATTTGAAAATATAGAGTCCGTTGCGCCTATGCGTATTGTTCCGGTAGCCGTGGTTTTAAGCTCTATAAGGGTATTTTCTGCACTTTCAAGAAGATTGAGGGCGTCCTCCACCTTTTTGAATATGAGCTTGCCGCCCTGCACAGACAGCTCCATCCCGCGGTGAGTGCGGTTAAAGAGCGAAGTGCCAAGCTGATTTTCGAGCTGTCTTACAGCCTGCGAAACCGCCGGCTGCGATATGAACAGCTCCTCTGCAGCCTTTGTAAGGCTGCCGCATTTTGCTACCGTGTAGAAAACTTTGTAAAGTTCGAGATTAACCATAGAAATCACCTTAGAATTTAACGCCGAAAATTGAATAATTCGGCCATATATCGGGCTCTTTTATTTTATTTGTTTATTTATGAATTTATGAGGCAAACATTAAACGCAAGCCTGACACAGTAATGCGACGGTTGTTGCGGGCAGAATAAATTTAAGTCACGCCGAAAAAATTAATAGTTGCGAGCAGGACAAGGAAGGCGCGGATTTATCCGACGGGAGCTTACTTTAGTGTAAGTGACCGAGGAAAAACGCAAGCCTGACACAGCAACGCGCAGATTGTTGCGGGCAAATTACGTTTAAGCCATGCCGTAAAAATTCATAGTTGCAAGCAGGACAAGGAAGGCGCGGATTTATCCGACGGGAGCTTACTTTAGTGTAAGTGACCGAGGAAAAACGCAAGCCTGACACTGTAATGCGACGCAAATATGGATTTTTACTTGCCTACGCAGAACTTTGAAAATATAGTATCTATAATCTCTTCCGTGGCAGTCTCGCCCGTGATTTCGCCGAGAATATCCCAGGCGGACTGAAGGTCGACGGAGATTATGTCAAGCGGAACAACGCCAGCGGCCTCTTTGGCATTTTTTAATGCGGCGGCGGCGCGCTTTAACGCCATATAATGCCGCTCTTCTATAATGAATGCGCCGTCTGAAGAGCCCTGCGGAAGAGCGCGCTCCTTCATCATTGTCTTGAGTTTTTCTATGCCCTCGCCCGTGAGCGCAGATATAAACACATCCTCCTCGCCGCCGGGCGCGTCGGAGATATCGCGCTTGTTGCGCACCTTTATTACAGGGCAGGAGCACTCAGAAACGAGCTCCCTCTCCTCCTTGCCGAAAGCACCCTCGTACACTATGAGCGCGAGGTCGGCAGAGGCAAGCGTCTTTTTTGCGCGGTCTATGCCCTCGCGTTCGACTTCGCCAGACGTCTCGCGTATGCCAGCGGTATCGTAAAAATTGAACCTTATGCCGCCGAGCTCTATGCTGCCCTCCACCACGTCGCGCGTGGTGCCGGCATAAGAGGAAACTATGGCCTTATCGTAGCCAAGCAGTGCGTTCAAAAGCGAGCTTTTACCGGCGTTCGGTCTGCCGCAGATTGCAACGGTTACGCCGTTTTTTATGACTTTACCCCCCGTATATGCCGCAACGAACGCGTTCAGGCGCTCTTCAAGCGCGGCGATATCGTCCTTTACGGATATAAGCTCCGTGCGCTCTATATCCTCTTCGGGATAGTCGACGTCGGCACCAATTTTCGCCAGAATATTTTTGAGCTCGTCCTGAACGGCGCGTGCCTCTTTTGTGAGTTTTCCAGAATATAAAAGGCTGCCCGCGCGCACCTCGGCAGTGCTCTGACCGTTTATCATATCGGCCATGCCCTCGGCCGCGGATAGTGATATTTTGCCGTTAAGGAAGGCGCGCATTGTGAACTCGCCCGCCTTTGCCGCACGCGCGCCGCACGCAAAAGTGCGCTTTAGCACCGCACGCGAAAGCTGCACGCCGCCGTGGCAGTGAAATTCCACCACGTCTTCACCCGTGAACGAATGGGGAGCGCGGAAATAGACGCACAGGCCAAAATCGGTTATTCCTCCTTCGGCAAGGATATTCCCAGAATACATATAGCGCGGCTTGAAATCCTTTACCGCCCTTTTGCCCGCAGGCACAAACATCTGCGAAGCCACGTCGAGCGCACCCGCGCCGCTTATTCTTATAATAGCCACGCCGCCGACGACGGGCGCGGTTGAAATTGCAGCAATACATTCGCCCTGCATAATTCACCTATAAATACTGCTTAAGTATGGTATAAAAAATAGTTATACGTATAACCTGCATTTATACCTTTACCGTATTATACCATACTAATATAATCTGTGCAAATAAATCAGGGCGTACAAACGACATTTTATGCCATTTGCACGCCCTTAAATACATATTAAAGATTTAGAAAAACTTAATTAAACTCGTCGAAAGGCGAATCTGAGGAGCTGCCGCCGTTTGAAGAATTGCCACCGCCCGAAGAATTTCCGCCGTCTGACTGTGAAGAACTGCCGCCTCCGTTTGAGGTGGTATCGTAAGGAGAACCGCCCGAAGAACCTGAGGAGGAGCCGTATTCACCGAACGGGTCGGGGGTCTGGTTATAGCCTGCGCCGCCCTGACCGGAATATCCGCCTTGCCCGCCCTGATTGTACGGATTGTTGTTGTAGGGGTTGCCGTACTGCTGCTGATACATACGGTAGCTCTGCTCGCGCATTTTATTAACATAGTCCATATAGCTTATGCCGGCATTGTTACGGACGGCATATATGAGTATGCCCGCCAGCGGGAAGAATGCGCCAACGATAGAGAAAGCAAGGTAATAGCGGGTTGCATAGGTGCGGAAAAACGCCATAAGCAACAACATCTTTATGACTATGAACACCAGGTCGGCCAAAGAGAGGATTAAATTGTTGAAGTTTGCAAATATCCACGCCAACCAGTACAAGTTTTCAGGCTCGCCGCTGATGCTCTCAGGTACATAGTATGCTATTTCGCCGTTAGAAAAATATTCGGGCATCCAGGTGAGATAATCCCACATCTTGAATGCGGCAACAAAGTAAAGAATATATCCTACTACAAGAACGACCTCTATAATGGCGGCGGCAAGCGCAAAGTTTTTGGCTTTTACGTTATAAATTTTGTTCTTCTGCGCACACACGCCTATATAGTAGGTGTTGAAAAAGGGAATGAATATCATCCACTTATGCGGATACCTCTCCCTTTTTGCTATGACGAAGAGGCCGACAGCCTGGAATATATACACGATGAGAAAACACAACGCGCCGACAACAAGACATACCCACAGTCTGTTGGGCGGATTGGGAGTATCGCTCATCATAAAAAAATTCAGCATAAAACTGGCAAACTGAAAGAAATCCATAACTCTCCCTGTTCAGAAAATAGTGAACTATCTGTGCAGCACCGCGGCGGTTGCCGCAGATACTCTGTCATTATTGCACAAAATATTATACGCTTATATAATGTATTTAGAAAAAAAGAATTGTGAAAAGCAAGTAAAATTAGGTTGCGCAGCCACGCGCAACTTTATTTGCCGGATTTTGATTATCGCACACTGCGCCGTTTCTTCCTTATTGTATGTGCCGCAAAGAGGCGCGCATTGTTTACAGAGCGCATTAAGTTATATGATGTGCCTCTTTGCGATATGGCGCGTTTATTTACAGGGTGAACCTCTTTGTGCAGGGCAGGTTTTATTTGTCAGTGCGACAGACAAAACCGCTTTGCGCACTCAAAGAACTGAAAGTTTTAAAAGAGCGGAAAACCGTAGTCTACGCTTTCAAGCGTCAGCCCCTTTGCAGGCATTGTTTTGCCTGTGAGTGAACGGTCGCCGCGCTCTACCGAGGCCTGCACATCAGACAAAGAGATGCGGCCAAGACCGAGATACAAAAGCGTGCCCGCCATTGTACGAACCATGTTATATAAAAAGCCCTCGCCGCAGACCGTGACAAAAATATCCTCGCTACCGCGGGAAAAATCGCACGAAACTTTTACCGAGCGGACGGTGCGCATGGTCGTCTTTGCCGAAGAACCGCTTGCACAGTACGCCTTAAAGTCGTGCTCCCCTTCAAACAGCTCCGCACCCTTTGCCATCAGTTCAATGTCGGGGCGCGGCCACACAGCCACGGCATAGCGCGATTTGAGGGGGTGCTCCCTGCGTGCGACATACATGCGGTAGCAATAGGTCTTTGCCTTGGCAGTACGGTTGGCGTCGAAATCCTGCGGCGCTGTAACAGACCTGAGCACACAGATATCGGGCGGAAGACGGAAGTTGAGCGCGTCCGCCACCTTTTCCGCAGGAATTGAAATATCGGCGGAAAACGAGCAGACCTGACCTGCGGCATGCACGCCGCTGTCCGTACGGCCGCTGGCAATTATATTTACTTTTTTGCCGAACGCATCAAGCGCAGCCCGTTCGAGAACGCTCTGGACGGAGATACCGTTCTTCTGCGTCTGCCAGCCGCGATAGTGCGTGCCGTCGTAAGCCAAAAGCAATGCAAACTTCATAAAAAATCAGCTTAAAAGCACATCAGGTTATAATGATATACTCGTATATTTCAGGCCATATCTGAGCGGCGTAGACATTGAACAGCACCACGCCCGCAATGAGAGCGGCGCACACAATGGCGGAAACAAGGTCGCGCCATCCGAAAGTAAGCTTTTTATACTTTGTTCTGTTTTTAGAACCAGAATAGCAGCGTGCGTCCATTGCGTCGCCCAGCTCCTCCGCGCGCCTGAACGCGCTTATGAGAAGGGGTATAAGTATGGGCACAACCGCCTTTATGCGCTTTACTATGTTGCCGCTTTCAAAGTCGGCGCCGCGCGCCTTCTGCGCGGAAATTATACGGTTGGTTTCGTCTATCAGCGTGGGTATGAAGCGCAGGGCTATGCTCATTATCAGAGCAAGCTCGTGCACGGGAAATCTTATCCACTTGAGCGGGGTGAGAAGGCTCTCTATACCGTCGGTGAGGCGCACGGGCGTAGTCGTGAGTGTCAGCACGGCCGACGCCATAACCAGAAGGAACAATCTTAAAAGCAGGAAGATGGTGAACACCACTGCCTCGAGATAGATTTTGACCGCCCAGTTTTCTGGCGTTAAAAGGTGCTCGCCGCCGTGGAAGAACAGGTTGAGTACTGAAGTTAAAATGAGTATGAAGATTATGCCCTTGACCGAGCGCAGAACCGAACCGAAAGGCACGCGCGCCACAATGACGACTACAATGAGGGCCAATGCGCACAGCACCATGCCGTACAGCGTCTGCGCTATGAATATGGCGACTATGAACGCAATCAGAAGCAGCAGCTTTGTGCGCGGGTCAAGCGAGTGGACAAAGGATTTTGCGGGGTAATACTGGCCGAAAGTTACGTCGTTAAGCATTGCTTTCACCCCCGAACATACTTATTACTTTTTGCGAAAAATCTTCGCAGGTGAAGTCGGTATCCACGCTGTACCCAAGCTCGCTCAGGCGGGCGGCCGCCTTTGCCGTGAGCGGAATATCCAGGCCGAGGGAGGTGAGCTCCTCCGCCTTTCTGAACAGCACGCGCGGCTCGGCGCAGTCGGCCACAATTCCGTCTGAAATTACCGCCGCCATAGTGCAGTTATCGGCAATTTCGTCCATATCGTGCGAAACGATTATTACTGTGCTGCACCATTCGCGGTGAATTTTGTGCAGCAAATCCATTATCTCCTGCTTGCCGAGCGGGTCAAGTCCCGCGGCGGGCTCGTCCAGAATGAGTATGTGCGGGCGGGTGACTATTACGCCGGCAATGGCAACGCGCCTCTTCTGTCCGCCCGAAAGGTCGAAGGGGGATTTGCCCTTGACATCTTCATAAGAGAGGCCAACCATCTCGATTGCGGCGCGCACGGCGGCCTCCGTGTTCTCCGCGGATATGCCCTTTCTGAAATTTTTAAGGCCGAAAGCCACATCGTCGAAAACAGTTTCGGCGAAGAGCTGATATTCGGGGTACTGGAATACCATTCCCACACTTTCGCGCAGTTTCAGAAAGTTGCACTTTTTGTCTGCAAGATTGAATTGACCCACGGATATGGCGGGATTAACGGGTGCAGGCTGTCCCTTTTTAGGCTTTTTGGCATGGTAATGCTTCTGCGCCTGCGGGAGCTTTATAAGCGCGTTGAGGTGCTGCACCAAAGTAGATTTTCCGCTTCCCGTATGGCCTATTATGCCGAAAAATTGCCCCTCGCCTATGTGCAGGTTGATGCCCTTGAGCGCCTTTGACGCAAAAGGCGATTTTGCCGAATAGGTGAAGGTCAGGTTGCTTATATCTATATCCCATTCGTGGAAATTTTCCTTAATTGCCTGCGGGATATATGCCGCCGAATGAGAATTAGCGCCCATCTTTTCTGCGGCGCTGGCAATCTCCTCGGCGAGCACTTCGGGAGAGAGGCAGTCGGCAACGGGTATGCCCGCCTTCTGCAAAGACTTACATATCCTGCCTATGCGCGGCAGGCTGAGGTTGTACGCCTCCAGCCGCTCGCTGTGCAAAAATATTTCGGCGGGAGTGCCCTGCATTACCAGCTGGCCGCAGTTGAGCACGACCAGCCTGTCTGCAAGCAGCGCCTCCTCCATGAAATGAGTAATGAGTATTACCGTCATGCCCTCCTCTTTATTGAGGCGCGCCACGACGGACATAACCTCGCGGCGGCCTTTGGGGTCGAGCATGGCAGTGGATTCATCCAGAATTATGATATCGGGCTTTATTGCAAGCACGCCGGCTATTGCTATGCGCTGTTTCTGTCCGCCCGAAAGGCGCGAGGGAGTGCTTTCGCGGAAGGCCTCCATGCCGACGGATTTAAGTGCCCAGTCTATCCTTTTGCCTATCTCTTCGCGCGGGACACCCAGGTTTTCGGGGCCGAAAGCCACATCGTCCTCCACTATCGAGGCGACCATCTGGTTATCGGGGTTCTGGAATACTATACCCGCACGCTTGCGTATCTTTATCGGGTTTTTGCCGTCTGAAGTCTTGAGGCCGAAAACCGAAACCGTGCCCGAATCGGGCAGGAGCAGGCCGTTTATCAGGCGGGCGAGCGTTGACTTGCCGCTGCCGTTGTGACCTATCACGGCGAGAAATTCGCCCTTTTTAACCTCTAAAGAGAGGTCTGAAAGCGCGGGAGCAGACTGCTCGTCGTACGAAAAATTGACGTGGCTGAATTCTACGGCTACGTCGCTATCCCCTGCGCTGCCCGCGGCGGCAGCAGTCTGTTCGGTTGTCTGGGTGGCTTTATCGCTCTGCTTTTCTGTTTGCTTTTTCATACTTTATATAATTTTTTATACCGATTTAAAAAGATTATAGCAAATCAACAAAATTTTAACAACACTTTACGCCGCTTTTTTTGTTAAAGTAAGGTAAAATTTTATTTTATTCCGCACAACTTTTTGCGCGTCATTGTTTTTTGCGCAACATTGTTTTTGCGCGACAATTCTTTTAATGATAATGCGTTTTGCGCGGCTGCGCTGGGCAACAAACGGATATATGCGGCCGCAACGAAATTATTTTAATTTTTTGCGGCAAAGAAAGCCAAAAATCTGTTAATATATTGACATTTTTTTGCGCTTGTTTTATAATATCTGCGTATGAAAAGTACGCGCTTTACGCGCGTGCGAACTATCGGCAATATTTTGGATTGCAGTTATTTTAATTCAGACACATTTTAAACGGAGGTTTTTTTGATGAAAAAGTTGACTATCGACGGTAATACCGCCGCCAGCCACGTTGCCTATGCTTTTTCGGAAGTAGCGGCCATCTACCCCATAACCCCCTCTTCCCCCATGGCGGAAGTAGCGGACGAATGGGCGACCGCGGGCAGAACAAATATGTGGGGGCAGAAAGTTAGAATTGCAGAGATGCAGTCTGAAGGCGGCGCCGCTGGTGCGGTGCACGGCTCACTTTCGGCGGGCGCTCTTACGACGACTTTCACCGCGTCGCAGGGTCTTCTCCTTATGATCCCCAATATGTACAAGATTTCGGGCGAGCTCATGCCCATGGTAATGCACGTTTCGGCGCGCGCACTTGCGGCTCATTCGCTCAACATATTCGGCGACCACGCCGACGTTATGGCTTGCCGCCAGACCGGTTTTGCAATGCTGTGCGACTCTTCCGTTCAGGAAGTTATGGACCTTGCACTCGTTGCTCACCTCTCCACACTCAAGACGAAAGTTCCCTTCATCAACTTCTTCGATGGTTTCCGTACCTCTCACGAAGTTGCAAAGATAGACGTATGGGACGAAGCTGACAACTATGCCGAGATAAGGGCTATCTGCGACGAGGCAGGTACCTGGGCTGACGTTGCAGACTTCAAGAGCCGCGCACTCAACCCCGAACATCCCATCCAGAAGGGTACCGCGCAGAACGGCGATACCTACTTCCAGAACAGAGAGACGGCAAACAGCTACTATGCAGCTGCACCCGCAATCGTTCAGAAGATGATGGACATCGTATCTTCTAAGTGCGGCAGAAACTACCACCTGTTCGACTATGTAGGCGCACCCGATGCAGAGGAAGTTATAGTTGCTATGGGTTCAGCCTGCGAGACTGTTGAAGAGAGCATAAACAAGCTCAACGCAATGGGCAAGAAGTACGGCCTTGTAAAAGTTCGTCTCTACAGACCTTTCGTTGCCGAAGCTTTTGTTGCCGCCCTTCCCAAGACGGTTAAAAAGATTGCCGTTCTTGACAGAACGAAGGAACCCGGCAGCCTTGGCGAGCCCCTCTACCTCGACGTTTGCTCCGCACTCTTCGAGATGGGCGTTTCCAAGGTAAAGGTAGTCGGCGGCCGCTACGGCCTCGGCTCCAAGGAGTTCACTCCTTCCATGGTTCTCGCCGTTTACAAGAACCTTGAAAAGAAAGAGCCCAAGAACCACTTCACCATCGGTATATACGAAGACGTAACCAACAGCTCGCTCGACTTCTCTGAAAAGTTCGACGCTGCTCCCGCAGGTTCAACCTCCTGCAAGTTCTACGGCCTCGGCTCCGACGGTACGGTAGGCGCAAACAAGAACTCCATAAAGATAATAGGTGACCATACCGACAAGCACGCTCAGGCATACTTCTTCTACGATTCCAAGAAGTCGGGCGGCATAACCGTTTCGCATCTCCGTTTCGGCGATACCCCTATCCAGAGCGAATACCTCATCGATTCGGCTGACTTCGTTCAGTGCTCCAACCCCTCTTACATAACCCGCTACGATATGACGAGCGACATCAAAGAGGGCGGCACATTCCTTCTGAACACAGACGCCACCACCGTTGAAAAGCTTGAAGAATTCCTGCCCGCAAAGGTTAAGCAGGACATCGCTAAAAAGCACATCAACCTCTACGTTATAGACGCAATCCACATTGCAGCTCAGCTCGGCCTCCGCGGCAGGACGAACACCATTCTTCAGTCTGCATTCTTCCGCGTAAATCCCCAGATTATGCCTTACGACAAGGCCATCGAGTACATGAAGTACATGGCTAAAAAGTCATTCGGCAGAAAGGGCGACGCTGTCGTTCAGATGAACTACAACGCAATTGATTCCGCCGCAGGTGACAACCTTATAAAGATAGACGTACCCGCAAGCTGGGCAAACGCCACCACGGGCGCAGCTATGCACGAAGGACATGCCGACAAGTATTACCAGGAGATAATCAAGCCCATCCTCTACCTTCAGGGCGACAAGCTTAAGTCTTCACAGTTCAATGCAGACGGCCACGTTCCCACCGGCACAACCCAGTTTGAAAAGCGCGGCGTTGCGGTAAACGTTCCCGAAATAATGCAGGACAAGTGCATACAGTGCGGCACCTGCTCGTTCGTATGCCCTCACGCCTGCCTCAGACCCGCACTCGTTGCAAAGGACGCAACAGACGTTCCCGCAACGATGGTTATGGTAAAAGACGCAATAGGCATCCCCGGCTACAAGTACAAGATGCAGGTTTCTCCCCTCGACTGCATGGGTTGCGGCGTATGCGCTACCGTATGCCCCGTAAAGGATGGCGGCGCTATAAAGATGGTTCCCCTTGCAGAAGCTCTGGAGAAGGGCGAAGACAAGAACTGGGAATATGCTGTTGACCTTCCCGCAGTTGATACCTCCAAGTTCAAGAAAGAGACCGTCAAGGGCTGCCAGTTCTGCACTCCTCTGTTTGAGTTCTCCGGCGCATGCGCAGGCTGCGGCGAAACTCCTTACATCAAGGTTATAACCCAGCTCTTCGGCGAAGACATGGTTATAGCAAACGCTACGGGCTGCTCCTCCATTTACGGCGGTTCTTCACCTACATGCCCTTACACCAAGAATAAGGAAGGCCATGGCCCCGCCTGGGCAAACTCCCTCTTCGAAGATAACGCAGAGTTTGGCTACGGCATGAACCTTGCATACAGCGCAAGAAGGAACGCCATAAAGGGCAAAGTTGAAAAACTTGCAGAGCTCTGGACGGGCGACGCCAAGGCAGCTTGCGAAGCTTACCTTGCCGCATTCGACGAGAGAGAGGCTTCAAAGAAAGCTTCCAAAGCACTCCTCGGCTACCTCGAGAGCTGCAAAGATTGCGGCTGCGAGGCTGACGCACTCGTAAAAGAGATACTTGCAGATAAAGACTGCCTTGCCAAGAAGTCTATATGGATATTCGGCGGCGACGGCTGGGCTTACGATATCGGTTACGGCGGACTTGACCACGTACTTGCCGAAGGCGAAGACGTAAACATCCTCGTACTCGATACCGAAGTTTACTCCAACACCGGCGGCCAGGCATCCAAGTCGACCAACATCGGCGCAGTTGCAAAGTTTGCTTCCGCAGGCAAGAGGGTAAAGAAGAAGGACCTCGGCATGATGGCAAAGACATACGGATATGTTTACGTGGCACAGTGCTCTATGGGCGCAAACCCTGCACAGTTCCTCAAGGCTATATCCGAGGCTGAAGCATATCACGGACCTTCGCTTATAATCTGCTATGCACCTTGCATCAACCACGGCATCAACATGACCAAGAGCCAGCTCGAAGAGAAGGCAGCTGTTGACTGCGGTTACTGGCAGCTTTACAGGTATAATCCTGAAGGCGAAGTATTCACGCTTGACAGCAAGGCTGAGCCCAACTTCGATGGCTACCAGGCATTCCTTGCGGGCGAGACGAGGTATTCGTCGCTCGTAAAGACCCAGGGCGCAGAAGTTGCCAACAAGCTCTTTGAAGAGACGGAGGAATCCGCAAAAGAGAGACTTGAAGGTTATAAAAAACTTGCAGGCAAGGAATAATCAAAACTTCCGTTTAAGTTAATGAGCGGGCGCTTTAAAAGCGCCCGCTCAATTTTTTTAACCAGAATTTATTCTGAAGCTCAGATATTTATAGCACAACCCCATTTACGGCACAGCCCCATTTACGACATAACCCCCATTTACGACATAACCCCCATTTACGGCATAACCCCCATTTACGGCATAACCCCCATTTACGGCACAGCTCAAATATAAAATAAAGAAACCTGCACACCAAAAATTAATGCGCGAGCGGCGGAAATTTTCCGCCGCTCGCGCATTATAGTTGATGCAATCAACTCTGATATTAACACTGCGTTTGATTTTATAAATTGATTGGTTCAGCTTTATGGTGAATTTAAATGTGGTTATAGTGCATTTAACTACGCCAATAACCATTGCTTTGCTACTGCGCATAGAAGCAAGCCTTGGCGCAATAAAAGCAAACACTGCAAACCGCGCTACGATTACTCAGAACAATACGGTATAAATAAAATACCCGCTGTTGAAAAGAAAATCGTCGCCGAAAAACTCCTCTTCGAGGTCGTCATAGTACTCGTCCACCCAATTCATAACCTCTTTGGCCTTTTCGTTGTTTGGCTGCTC
Source organism: Candidatus Coproplasma excrementigallinarum (assembly GCA_018714625.1). Lineage (GTDB taxonomy): Bacteria > Bacillota > Clostridia > Christensenellales > Borkfalkiaceae > Coproplasma > Coproplasma excrementigallinarum. Next base: position 28,001 of record DVNE01000021.1, on the reverse strand, counting down.
CTTAAGAATCTGACGGAAATCGTTTGGAATAAACGAGAACCAGCTTTTGAACAGCAACCTCTTATGGTCGTAGTCCATAGACGCGGTATTTATGCCGCACCGCTCAAGCTTTACCTGCTTTGCGCCCAACTTCTTCATTACATTGAAGACCTGCCTTGCGGAGTTGCGCGAGCCGCTCAGAGTATCGTACTTATAGAACTCTTTAAACTGCTCGAAAAGTTTATCACGGTCGGGGTAGGCAAACACCACGCCGTCGTCCACATCACGGACGAACATCATTCCGCCCGGCCGCAAAAACTTTTTGAGGCGGTTGAGCGTTTTAAAAGGATTTTTTAAATCGAGGAAGGCCATGGTGAGGTTTATCAGGTCGAACTGTTCCACACCCGCCTTGTGCATTATGGGCGGAAGGTCGTCGTAAACGCTGTCCTGCGCGGGGTTGAACTTATAAAAGCCTATCCCCTCCATTTCCGAAGAGAGGTCGTTGCCCTCGGCAATCACCCCGTCGCTGTAAGAAAGCGCGACGACGTTTTTGACTTCGGCACGATTGAACCGCCTTATCGTGGAGCGTGGATTGAGCACGCTGAGGTCGAGCACGTCCAGCCCCTCCTTATCGAACATGAGCTTATCGTAGAGCGGTTTTTCATACTCAAACAGCAGCTCGTCCTCCAACTGAAGCCTCTGCATCTCTACAAAGTCGTCGGGGGAATAGTAAGTTACGCCCTTGCGGTCGGTATTTACAGGCTGCGCCTCGGCCGAGGGAGCGGCAGGCTGCTCCTTTATGCCCAGAATGGGCACGAGCTGTTCATAGAGCTGACTTATCGCCTTTTCCAAGGGTGCGCTGACTGCGTCTATCCAGTGCAGGCGCTTTACGTAGTACTCCATTGCCTTTGAAAGCAGGCCCGCATCCACCTTGAACGGCACTATTGCTATCTCGCCCTTGAGAATACGCTGGTAGGCTATTTCCACCTCGTTGAGAACGTGCGGCGAGTTGGAGGAGTCGCAGTTGAGTATCAGCACGAATACCTTGCAACTTTCTATCGCCTCCACAATGGAGGTAGCGTAATCGCCATAGACGTCGCGCGGGGCGTACCAACACCGTATACCCTTGGATTCGAGCACGGCGCAGATGTTATCTGCAATGGATTTAGACTGATGTTCGTAACTTATAAAAACGTCCATAATTTCACTCCTTCTTCTCCCTGCGCATACGGTAGCATGGTACATTCGTAAAGCCAGGGTATTCGTTGAGCACCTTGAACCCCAACCCGCTGTACAGTCTGAACGCAGCTTCGTTGCCCTTTACCGTTTCGAGATTATATGTCTTATCGTCGCGCAAAATTTGTGAAAGCATAAGGCGGGCTATGCCCATACCTCTGTAAGCCCCGTCCACGCACACATTGGCTATGTATATGCCCGAGGGCTCGTTTTCGAGCGGCTTGTAGTATTCGTTATAAACCTGCGTAAAGTTTTCGTCCACCACCTGCCCCGAAAGCAGGAAACAATCCATCATCTCGGAGGGCGAAACAGTTATGGGCGCAGGCAGAGAAACAACTATGCCAACTATTTTGCCGGCAAGCTCGGCAACGGTGATGTTGGCGGCGTTGTATAGAGTGTTGCGCCCTATCATAGCAGTGAACACGGGCACGGCGTCCTTTTCCCTGCCCTTGAACATAAAGGGGAACACATAGTCGTCAGTCTTGTAGATTAAATGCGCCACGGCGGCGAGGTCGTCGCCCTCGGCAAGCTTGCGCACCTTTAAAAAGCTTGTAAGCCCGCCGCTGCGGCCGTATACAACCTTATATATTTGCTCTATGACGGGAACGGGCGAGGTCAATGCGGCAGGGTAGCTCATAAGTCTGAGCGGCAGCGGCTCGTCCTCCGCCCTGTACGGCGGCTGAAGATAGGGGACGTCGTTCATTACAAAACCAAGTCTGCTGTAAAAATTAAAGCGCCGCGTGGTTATTTCGTCTACGGGAGGCTCTATCTCGAGCACAATTCTGCCGAACTTGCGCTGTAACTCCTTTATGGCAAGGCTGCCAAGCCCGTGCCCGCGCGAGGCCGAAGATATCGCAAAATGCTCTATGAACGCAAACCCCTCAAGCTGCCATATGCCGGTAAATCCCACACGCTCGCCGCCGAAGACAATGTGATACACGCCGTATTCGGGCATTACAAACACGCGCGAAAGGTCGGCAAAGTCGCGTAATTCCTCCTGCGGAAAACTGCGCTGCATTGCGCCGTAAATCTCTTCGAGCTCGCCGCAGGACGCGCGCTCTATAAGTAATTCTTCCATACTCCCACCAGATATTCAGCCTGCGCGCAATCGCGCAGAAAAAACAAAAATTCTGCTTTTATTATAGCATATTGCGGCACCGATTGCAAGACGCAATATTAAAAAGCTTATAATTTTACAGATTTTTTTGTTCTGGAACAGGAGGTTTTTTTAAAGCAAAAAAGGTAATTTACGAAATAAAAAATGCCGCCATACGGAGACCCGTTCAGGCGGCAAAAATATTTGAGATTAAAGATTTGAATAGTGGCTGTCGTCTACCTCCTCGAGCCACTCGTTGGAGGAATTTTCTCCCGGAACTTCCACAGCTATATGCGAAAACCAGCTGTCCTTTTTTGCGCCGTGCCAATGCTTGACTTCGGCGGGAATAACCACCACATCGCCGGGTTTAAGCGACTGTGCGGGCTTGCCCCACTCCTGATACCAGCCGCTGCCTGCAATACACAAAAGGATTTGTCCGCCTCCCTTGCTTGCGTGGTGAATGTGCCAGTTATTGCGACAGCCGGGCTCAAAGGTGACGTTTGCAAAAAACGGCGCGTCTGCCGAAGGTGTTGTGAGCGGATTGAGATAGGACGTACCTTTAAAATACTGCGCGTAGGCAGAATTTTCCTTGCCAAGTCCGAATATGTTCTGTTCTTCAAACTGTTTATCCATAAAAACCTCGATTATATTATTTTAAATTTCAGCTAAGCACATCTTTTGAGCAATTAAGCGCATTGAAAAGGCGGGGAATGCCCATATAAGGCATGGCGTGCACAAGCGCGCACACTACCTCCTCCTTGGTGTTTCCCGCTTTGAGTGCGCCCTCTGCGTGAGAGCGCACCTGCACCTCCGCTCCGCCCATGGCGGCAAGCATTACCACGGTTAAAAGTTCCCTCGTCTTGCCGTCCAAAAATTTACGCGTCATAAAGTCAGAAAAACACAGTTCGGTGAGGTAGCGCGGAACGGCCTCGGCAAAACCTGCGGGCAGCCAGCCGTAGCGCTCGCTTATCTCCGTGCCGTATATCGGCGCCTGAAGTGCAAGTCCCCTTTCGTAGCGGTCGGCCTCAGTTATAGTTTCGCCGTTCCCGAGGGGAAGCGCAATGCCCCTTTCTTTGAACACCTCGTCCATGGCAGCAATCGCGTTGAGCGTTTTGGGAAAGCCGATAAACGGCGCGCACTGATATACCGCCTCGCGGATTTCCTGCGGAGTGAGCCCCGTATTCAGGCAGGCAACTGTGTGCGCCTTGAGCTGGGGCAGCGTTTGGTTTACCGTAAGAACCGTTATGGTGACAAGCTCGCGCATGCGGCTATCGAGCGAGCCCTCATAGCACACCTCGCCAAATATAAACCGCTGCAGAATGCGCATAAATTCAGGGTCGTCGCCCTCGTTTTCCGTAGGTTTGCCGCCGAAGAGCTCAGCAAATTTTTGCTTGCAATTTTCAATTCTGTCCATACCGTCACCTTAAGCTATATCCCGAGCGATAAAAGCCAGTTTTTAAGCTCTGCTGCGGAGGGATTGCCGCTGAAGCGCTTGCTCGGCTTCCAGTTTGTGGCAGGCGAGCAGAGTTTATGCAGCACGGCGTCCGTCTTGCCTGCGCCGCTTCCGCCCGAAGTAAAGAAGGGTACAACCGTCTTGCCGGAAAAATCATAGCTCTCCAAAAAGGTCTCTATAATCCTGGGCGCAACATACCACCAGATGGGGAATCCGACAAATACGACTGAATACTGCGCCATATCCTCCACCTTGTTTGCTATGGCAGGGCGGCAGCTTTCGTCTGCCATCTCCTTTGTTGAGCGGCTGGACTTATCCATCCAGTTTATATCGGCCGCGGTGTAGGGCTGTGCGGGCTTAATTTCAAACAAATCGGCATTTGCCGCCTCGGCAAGTTTGTGCGCGGCGCGAGCCGTCACTCCGCTGCAAGAAAAGTAGGCAACAAGTTTTTTTTCTTCCATAACAGTTCCTCCCCGGAAATTATATTTTTATGGCGCACACAAAAGGCGCGCCAGGTTGCGGCTGATAATAAAAGCCGTAGAAAGATTGTAAAGCTTGAAATGTGCGGCTGAAAAAATTTATAATGCACTTTGTATATGCCGACACTTGCATACAACCTTTATTACCATAGATTATAGCACCCGCAAAAGACAATGTAAAATGCTTATTTTTTATAATCAGCCATACCTTTTACGCATTAAAAGGGCGAATGCAAAAGTTTATGGAATGGCTGACTTTACAGAGATAGTGCGGCGGGTCTGAAGACCCGCCGCACCATCAAAAATATCAGTTAAATAAAAATTAAATCTGCGCGTATTGTTGATTTTAAAAAACGCATTTGCAGGCAAAAATACGCCCAAAGCAATCAGCTTTCAGACACGGTCAGCTCGTACGAAAAAGTGTTGCCCTCTCCCCTTTCAAAGTTCATAAAGGGCTTTAAAGAGAGCTCGCGCGGGAAGGCGGGATTGTCGTTTATGCCCCACCAAGGCTCTACGCAGACATAGTCGCCGCCGTTTTCGTTGGACCAGAACGCCCACAGCGGACAGTCTGAACGATACGTGTAGGTGTAGCCGTCCTGCGTGCGCGCAAAGATTGCCCCGCCCGAGAGCGAGCCGAGCTGAAATGTTTTGCACTCGGCAAAAAACGGCTTATCGGCAACAAACCTTTTTAAGTGCGGCAGAGCGGCCGCACCCCCTTCGATGGGGTATATTATGGGGTGTTCTTCGTTTTCAAACTCGATTACAGCGCTGCCGCCGGGCGCGTACATTCCGGGATGTCCGCCCACATAGAACGGCATCACTCCTCCCAGCGACTTTACAAAGTATGTTATCTTTACCGAATTTTTTATGAGCTTGTAGTTTATGCTGAAATAAAAATCGAACGGATAACTCTTTTTGCTCTCCTCGTCAGATGTAAAGCTGAGCGTGATTTCGTCCGACTTTACCTCGGCCGCAAGCACAGCATAGCGTGCAAGCCCGTGCGATTTGAGCTGATAGCTCTTTCCGCACACCTCAAACGGCCCTGCGTGGCCTATTATGGGGAAGATTACCACATCGCGGCTCTTCCACGCCTCGCCGCCCTGCCACAAGCGCTCCTCGCCCGTAGGCTTATATATGAGCGAGTGCATAGAGCCGCCCGCGTCGTCCACCGTAAGTTTTAAAAATTCGTTTTCAACAGAATGTAACATATATACCCCCTTTGTTTTTACGCCTGCCGTACAATTTTAAATTTTTAAAGCCTGTAGGGCGCAGACTTAATTAAGCTTTTAAGATTTTCAGCTTTAAAGCAGTCCGCTTGCCCAGCGCAGGTTTTTGAATTGCATTTTTCCTGCGCAAAACGCACTCAATTATATTTTACTCCCAGGGCAAAGTCTGGCCACCGAGAATGTGTATATGCAGATGGAATACCGACTGACCTGCGTCCTCACCCTGGTTAATAACAAGGCGGAAGCCCTTTTCGCAGCCGTTTTCAGCCGCAATCTGCGGAATTTTAGTGAGCATATATTTTACCGTTTCGGCCTGCTCTTCGTTCATTTCAGAGAGCAGTTTGAAGTGGTCCTTTGCCACGGCCAGAAGGTGTACTTTGGCCTTGGGCTCTATATCTTTGAATACATACATTTTATCGTCTTCGTAGACCTTTGCCGAGGGAATTTCACCCTTGATTATTTTGCAGAAAAGGCAATCATCTTTAAGCATATTTATATCTCCTTAAGGCGCGTTGCGCCGTTTTTTTATTCAATAGTTGCGGCATATTGCCGCACCAATTCAAATTTTATTACATAATCAAGCTCGCCGTGCCTATTTTTCAATCACAGATTTCTCCCACAGCGCCGCCAAAATACGGCGAGCAAAGCTTTACATTTGCAACTTTGCCGCGCAGGTCGCCCCGGCAATATACCTTTATATAGCTGCCCGTGTAGCCTGCGGTGAAGTCGCCCTCCATATCCTCGAATATGACCTTCTGCACCGTGCCGAGATTGCGCTGAACAAACCTCTGAGCCGCCGCCTCACCCGCAGCGAGCAGTCTGTGCAGGCGCTCCTCCTTGACTTCGGAGGGCGTGTCCTTCATTCTGAACGCCACTGTGCCCTCCCTGGGCGAAAAGGCGAATGCGTGAACGCGGGCAAAGCCCGCTTCATCTATTATTGAAAGGCTGTACGCAAAGTCCTCTTCACTCTCGCCGGGAAAGCCCGCAATTATATCGGTGGTTATTGCCGCATCAGGGAAGAACCTGTATATGAGCTTGCACTTTTCAAGATACTCTTCGCGCGTATAGTGTCTGTTCATTTTTTTAAGAACGGCATTGCTGCCGCTCTGCAGCGAAAGATGGAACTGCGGCGCAAAGTCCTTGAGCGACCTGCACGCCTCAAGAAATTTCCCGTCCACGACGCCGCACTCGACCGAGCCGAGGCGTATGCGATTTTCCACGCTGCAGAGCGAGGAAATGAGCTCCGCAAGCGTTTTGTCGCCATAGTTGTAGGCAGAGATGTTTATGCCCGTGAGCACAGCCTCGGGACAGCCGCAATTTTCAACCTCGCGGACAACCTCTTCAACGGCGCGGCTGCGCACCCTGCCGCGCAGGTACGGTATTACGCAATAGCTGCAAAAATTGTTGCAGCCGTCTTCTATCTTTATGAACGCGCGCGTACGCGGGTGCAGCGGAGAGGGCAACTCTTCATACCCCTGCTCGTTATTCACGCAGGCATATGTGCCGCCCAATCTCGACGCAAGCACAGCTACAAGCCTGTTTTTTGCCTGCGCGCCGCCAACATATGTTACGCCCCTTTCAATAAAAGACTTTTCGTCCTTCTGCGAGGCGCAGCCGCAGACATAAATTTCAGCCGCGGGATTAAACTTACGCGCCCTGGCTACCAGCTGACGGCTCTTTTTTTCAGCCTCGCGCGTGACAGCGCAGGTATTCAGGACATATATATCGGCGGGCGACAACCTTTCGGTCACATCAGCGCCCAGACTTTTGAGCTCGGCCATTATCGAGGCGGACTCCACCTCATTGACCTTGCAACCGAGGGTAAACACACAGACCTTCATCCCATTTCCCCCAGCGCGAACATGACTATTGCCGTGAGCGCAACGGCGGCCGTCTCTGCGCGGAGAATACGCTTGCCGAGCGTTATTCCGCTGAAGCCGTACCTCTCGCGGGCGAGTGCGTACTCCTCCTCTGAGAAGCCTCCCTCGCTGCCCACGACTATGCAGACAGTGCCGCTTAGTTTGCGCATATCTGCCTGTGAATTGTTTTCAAACTCGCAGGCGAACAGCTTGTTTTCAAAGCCTTCGGCAGAGGCCAGCGCGTCCTCAAACTTATCGAAAAACTCCACCTTGGGCGCAACCGAGCGCATACACTGTTTGGTAGCCTCTCGGGCGACCTTATTAAGCCTTTCAAGCTTGCTTTCAGAATTGAAAAATGCCGAACAGTAGCGCGAATTGAATACTCCGACAGAACTTACGCCGAGCTCCGTGGCCTTCTGAACGACCAGCTCGGTTTTGTCGCCCTTGAGCGCGCCCATCAGAAGGCGCACGTTTACAAGCGGCTCTTTATCGCCCACGCTAAAGCCCGTTATGTGGGCAGTAAAATCGTGCTTTCCCGCCGCGGCTATTATGGCCGAATATTCGCGGCCGCTGCCGTCCAGCAGAGTTATTTCCGCGCCTACGGAGAGACGAAGAACATTTTTTGCGTGGTTGAACTGCTCGCCCTCGAGGCGCACTTCCGAAACAGCGGGGTAATCTATTAAATTTTCCGTTAAAAAGCGTTTAGGAGCGGACATATAAATAATATTTAAAATATTTTAAGTCAGATTTGCAAAGTTTGAAAGTACACAATTTAAAAGCATACGCTCTTTTTAAACTGTACTTAATTGAGGCGCGGCAAAAATTACGCGCGCGTGAAGGCGCACGCGTACCACTCGCCCTTGTTGACGGTTTTGATGTGCTCAAAGCCCTGCGCAGAGTATGCTTCGAGCACGCCTGCAAGCTTTTCCCTTATTATGCCCGAGAGTATGAGCTTTCCGCCCGCCTTTACCCTGGGCGCTATATCGGGAGCGAGGCGCGCAAGAACGTCGGCCGTGATATTTGCAAGTGCAATATCGGCGCAGATTTCACTGTCGCCCACAAGGTCGGTGCGCTTGACTGTACATTTATCCTGCACGCCGTTCATTTTGCAGTTGTGGGCGGCGCTTTCGGTGGCGACGGGGTCAATATCTGTGAGATATGCACTCTTTGCGCCCAAAAGGACGGCAGATATGCCTAAAATACCGCTGCCGCAGCCCACGTCAAGGCAGACGCTTTCGGGCGTGAGATACTCCTGTAAAAGCTCCAGGCACATAGACGTCGTTTCATGCTCACCCGTGCCGAACGCCATATTGCTGTCCAGACAGACGATGACCTCGTCGGGCTGCTTTGAGTACTTTATCCACTCCGGCACAACCACAATGCGGCTGCCTATGTGTATGGGGCGGAAGTGTTTGCGCCATATCTCTATCCAGTCGTCGCCCTCAACCGTGCGCGTGGTTATCTCCAGCGAGCCAAGCGGCATACAACCGCCGCAGTTTTCGCGCAGGGCGTCTATATCGGCACGGATGGAACTTGCCGCCGCGGCGGACTCCTCCACCGCAACAAAGGCCTTGACAAGCACTTCGCCCGTATCGCGGGTGAGCTCTTCGTCTATGTAATCCCAGTACATTACCTTGTCGCGCTGAAGGGCAATTACGTCCTTTACGTCTGAAATGGCCACGCCGTAGTTGGAGTAGCGCCATAAAATATCGGCTACAAGCTCGCTGCCCTCGGTTGTGGTGTGAACGGTGAATTCTGTAAACTTCATAAATCTCCCATAAGCGGCTGAGCGCTTACGGCACAGCCGACAATTACGATGTGCGCGGCATTTATACCGAACGCGCACGATAAACTATTTGTAAATATTGTAACACTAAAGCGGCGGTTTTGCAAGTATTTGCAAAACCGCCGCTTTCACTTTAAAACATATAGGAGGAATTAAAGAGGAATATGCATTATTTGCCCTGCTCTGCGAGGTACTCAACCGCCGAATGTGCGGCAATGTTGCCCTCGCCCACGGCCTTTGCGTACTGATAGGGTCTGCCCGTACAGTCGCCCGCGGCAAACACGCCAGCAAGATTAGTGCGGCACTGTCTGTCAACAGCTATGTGCCCGTCTTTGACCTCAAGTCCGCGCAGGAGCACGGCGGGCGAGACGGAGGCGCGAAGTATGAATAAACCGTCAACCTCCTTTTCCCCGTCCGCAAAGACAAGTTTGTTGACCTTTAGGCCGCCGGAAATCTCCTTTGGCATCTTCATTACAATCTCAACATTATCCGCCTTTACCTCGCAACCCTTATACATGGGCATAAGGTAAACTTTTTTTGCCAGTCCTGCGAGGTATTCGGCCTCGTGTTCGAAAGATTTATCGTACACGAGTACGCCTATTACCTTATCCTTATACAAAAAGCCGTCGCAGGTGGCGCAATAGCTTACGCCGCGGCCAAGAAACTGCTCTTCGCCGCTTATAAGATTTTGCGCCGCAACGCCAGTGCACAAAATTATAGTCCTACTTTCGTAAGTATCAGTGCCCGCGGTGACGGCATATCTGCCTGAAAGGTCGTACACAGCGGTTACAAGCTGCTTTTCGGGCTCTGCGCCCATACTCTTTGCGTGCGAAAGCAGCGCCTCGGAGAGCTGTTTGCCCGTAACTTCGGGTAGCCCCGGATAGTTGCGTATGAGCTCGGCCGCCTCCACCTTCTTCGAGCTTACGCTGCTGCCAAACCAAAGGAAGTTTTTACCTAAAATTTTAAGATTGAGCGCCGCGGAAACGCCCGCAGGCCCCGTTCCTATTATTATCGCATCATATAACATACCATCACCTTCAATCAGAAATTCCCGCACACTTGCAGACAATATTTGCGGCTTTTACAATTTATTATTTAATCCGTCAGCAACATTATAGATTATATGAGTATCTGCCGCATTTTTAAGCTGATTAATTTTTGTAATGCTGCTGTTTTCAATCAAGCCGAGAGAGTTTTATACTTTATTTTAAACAATTTTGAAAGAGTATAAACGCCGCGGAAGCATTTAAATGCTTCCGCGGCGCTGATGTTTTATTTGTGTATTTAATTTAACAGCTGCATATTATAAATGTCTGCACGTGTTATAGGTTGCTTATCTTTGCCGCAGCGGCCGATTATTCGGTGGGTGCCTTGGGAGGAGACATTCTGGTCAGCCTTTCGCCTTCTTCCTCAAGCTTCTTTTCGGGCACGGGGTGTTCGCTGCTCTTGACCATCTGTTCAACGGATACCTTTGCGCGCTCTACGGGAATGAGAGTACCTACGCCCGCAACGCAGCCGCCGGGACAACCCATACCCTCTATCATATAGCCGTTGAGCTTGCCTGCCTTGCACAGCATAAGCATCTTTTTGCACTCGGCAAGACCTTCGGCGTGCTGAATTTTAACCTCGGTGCCGGGATAGTACTCATCTATGCACTTTTCTATAGCATTGGCAACGCCGCCGGCAACCGCATAGCCGCGGCCTGCGCCCGTGGCGGTGAACTCTATGTGGCTCTCTTCAAGCTCCTCGGGATTTATATCGAGAGCATCGAACATACCGACAAGCTCTTCGAATGTTATTACAAAGTCTACATAGCTCCTTATATATGTGCGCGAAGCTTCAAGCTTTTTAGCAGCGCACGGTCCTATGAACACCACGCGCGCCTCGGGGTCCTTCTCCTTTATGTGGCGGGCAGTAGCCACCATAGGCGTGAGCTCCTGTGAGATTTCGGGTGCGAGGTCGGGGAACTGCCTGCGGGTAAGCTCTACCCAGGCGGGGCAGCAGCTGGTAAAGAGGAAGGGCAGTTTGCCCGTAGCTATCGAATTGACGTAGTGATGCGCCTCGGTTATGCAACCCATATCTGCGCCGTAAGCCACCTCGTAAATATCCTTAAAGCCGAGCTTCAAAAGCGCCGTCTTGGTTTTGCCCGGCGTGACCTTGGGGCCGAACTGACCTACTATTGCAGGCGCAACGGCTGCAACAACCTTATCGCCCTTCTTTATTGCCTGTATGAGCTGGAATATCTGCGATTTATCCGCAATGGCGCCGAAGGGGCAGGCAGCCATGCACTGACCGCACGCCACGCACTTTTCGTTATCTATCTTTGCCCTGCCGAACTCGTCCGTGCCTATGCACTTTATGCCGCACGCAGAAGCGCACGGGCGAATGTGGTGGGCAACCGCGTCGTAGGGGCACGCCGCCTTGCACCTGCCGCACCTTATGCACTTTGACTGGTCTATGAACGAACGACCGTTGACTATTGAGATTGCATTCCTCGGGCAGGCCTTTATGCACGCGTGCGAAAGACAGTTGCGGCACTGGTCGCTCACGACATATTCGTTATCGGGGCACTTATCGCAGGCCGAAGGTATTACCTGCATGAGGGGCGGCTCGTAATATTTATCTGCTATATTGCTCGCGTCCAGGCCCTCGGTGATGTGTACGGGCTTGTTTGCGGGACGGAGCGAAAGGCCCATTGCAAGGCGCACGCGCTCTGCCGCAATCTGGCGCTCGCGGTAGATGTTTTCTCTGTATTTAGGTTCTTCGTCGGGCGTTATGATATAGGGGATTGCCTCTATATCGCTTGCAACTGCTTCCGACTTATATGCCACTTTTGCTACTTCTGCAAAGACTTTGCGCCTTAAATCGGTAACTACGCTCTGGCTTTTCATAAATACCACCTTTAAATATCTTTTTACAAAAAAATTATAACACAACCTGCACGCACTGTGCAATATGTTTTGTCAACTTTTTTATACAATGCAGAAAATATTACTTTTAATTGCTAAGGTGAATAAAATTTTCATTATAGCCAAGAAATACAAAGAAAACAGGCAGATAAGTACATAATAAATCTGAACTTTAACTGAAAGGACAGCCCTTTGATTACATTAAATAACACTTAAAAGGCTGACATTAATCAAATAAATACATCTTCTCCGGTCAGCATAAAAACTTTAAAATACCTGCCCGGACAACTGTTTCAGTATATCCAAAAAATTTTAATCTGTTTACTGTTTATTGCCGCCTTTTATGCAGGCTTTTATATCGGCAATGAGCTGAGCTTTATATATGCCAAGCTCGGCTATATCCACTATAAACGCGCCCATCTTGCGGACATAGATAAGAAGATAACCGCCGCGCTCCTTCAGCTTTTTTACAGAGCTGTACTCTATATCCATTGTACCTGCAAAAGCGCCGCGCCTGGTAGCTTTTACCGTGAACATTACCTTGCCGAAATCGTATTCGTTATAGGATAGTGTGCCGTCTGCGCCGTTTACCTGCCTGGAATACGCGCCGAAAAGCAGCACCGAGCAGGGCACAGGAGCAAGCGCCACGACGAACAGCTCCCAGTCGCAATAGCCGTCTATCGAGGAGACAACTCCCCACAGAGAAAGCAGAACGACGCCCAGTACAACCGCAACTATCGCAAAGGCCAGAATGCCGCGGGAGAGCACCTTTTTTGCACTTTTATCCAGTCTTGTTATGCAAGTCATAAATCACCTTTAATTTTTAAACGACTGATTTATTTAAGTATATATTAAGCGCGCTCTTTTGTAAAGCGTGAAAATTAAAATAATTAATTAAATCAATTAAATAATTTATTTTTTATAAAAAACCGACTGAGCCGCATCTTTACACTTACTGCCGAAGATAAAGCGCATTGCACAATGTTCTGAATAAATTTATTGCGGCGGAAGGTTGTCCTTCCGCCGCAATAAATTTTATAAGGAGAAAAATAAAGTAAAAAAATCTTTTAGTGTGAACAGCTTTTAAATATGGCACTCTGTGCCTTTAATATAATATACGCGCGTTTTTTTGTGCGCCGCGAGATATTGGGCATTCGCCTTAAAACCTGGAAGGAAAGAAATCAGCCCAGCTTTATCTTTTTTACGAAGTACATATACCAGTGCATCATAAACTTTCCGCGCAGTTTCCACGGCAGAAGGTACGCAAGCGATACATATGAAAAATACCTTAACTTGCGGTACAGTGTGGCATCGTTGAGTTTTATGTGGTGCCACATCTCCTTTATGTCCTGCACCCTCTCCTTGGAATATGCGGCGCAGGTGAAGAATACGGTGTTTACCATTATTACTTCAAGGTTGTGCCACATATAACGCCTGAGCCCCTTGGGCATTGCTTTGATTTTGTCCCAGGTGTAGGCATCGGTCATACAGAGCATAACGCGCTGCTGCTGAGTGTAGCGGTTTACCATATTCTTTACATTTACAGACTGGTCTGCCCTGCCTATAAAGTAATGGTAAAGGTCTACATCGAGGTAATAGAGCGTCTTCATAAACGGCAACGGCTTGTACGCAAACAGGTTATCCACATAAAAGGTGTGCTCGGGGAGCACCGTTCCGCTGTTTACAAGATTTTCGCGCTTGTATAAAAGTGCGTGCATTAAAAGCATCTTGGAGTAGCGGAATTTTTTTACCTCTTTCCAGGTGAAGAACCTGCCAACCGGCATTTTTGTGCGGTAGTGCGAAACAAAGGTATCGTTTACCGAGGGCTTGTCATACACAAAGTTTGTGATGTAAAGGTCGGGCAGTCTCCCCTCAGAATGGTGAGCCTTTATGGTGGCTATCAGCATCTTAAGGGCGTTGCCGTCGAGCCAGTCGTCTGAGTCAACGACCTTGAAATAGAGCCCTTCCGCCTCCTTAAGTCCTGCGTTTATTCCCGAACCGTGGCCGCCATTGGGCTTATCTATAACCTTTACTATCGTAGGAAAATTTGCCCTGTAAGTTTTGGCTATCTTTAAAGTTACATCGGTAGAGCCGTCGTTGACGATAATTATTTCAACATCTTCGCCGCCGACGAGCAGACTTTCGATGCAGGTTTTCATGTACGCCTGCGAGTTGTAGCAAGGCACAACAAAGCTTATAAGTTTCACTTAAAACGCTCCTTTTTTGCGTCTGCGGAACACGCAAGCCATATAGCTTCCCTTTACAAACGCATTCTATCACATCTGTGCCTTAAGCACAATATGTTTGACACAAAATGTATATTTAAAAGCATAAACTGCACAAATTTTTCATTTGTGCAGCAATTGCGGTACAAAGCGCCGCAAATAAGTATTCTGCGCGCGCCGCACGCTTTGCGGCGCGCGCAATAACAATTACTTCATGAAGGCAACGAACGCCCTGTAGTTGCTGTACAAGTCGGCCTTGGAGATAAGCTCCCAGGGTGCGTGCATGGAAATTACGGGCACGCCGATATCAACCGTGTCGATATTGAGGTTGGCAATGAACTTGGCAACCGTGCCGCCTCCGCCTATATCAACTTTGCCGAGCTCGGCTGTCTGCCATACTACGCCCTCTTTTGCAAACATCTCGCGCACTTCGCCGACAAACTCGGCGTTTGCATCGTTGGAGCCGCTCTTACCGCGTGCGCCCGTGAACTTGCTCATGCAGGTGCCGCAGGAGACGAGCGCGGCGTTCATCTTTTCAAATACGCCGGGGAAGTTGGGGTCGTATGCCGCAGTTACATCGGCAGAGAGGCACTTGGAAGCATAGCGAACCTTGCGGAAGGATGCGCCGAGCGCGATTGAAATCTCTTCCATGAGGTCTTCATATATCTTGCTCTGCATACCAGTGTTGCCCTCGCTGCCAATCTCCTCTTTATCGACGAGCATGGCAAGTACTGTATGCTTGCTTTCGTTGTTGAGAACGGCAGTGAGTGCGGGGTATGCGCAAACTCTGTCGTCGTGGCCGTATGCGCCTATAAACGCGCGGTCAAAGCCGATGTCGCGTGCGGGGAATGCGGGTACGGCGCATATTTCAGCCGAGAGGAAATCCTCTTCGCACATACCGTAGGTCTTGTTGAGGTAGTCGAGCACGGTGAGCTTTACCTTGTTCTTTACGTCCTCGTCAGAGTAGGGCATACCGCCGACTACAAGATTGAGCTGCTCGCCCTCGATTATTTTAGCGCCCGTCTTTGCCATCTGCTCAGCGCCGAGGTGGGGAAGAAGGTCGTCTATATAGAACACGGGGTCGCCGGGATTTTCACCAATCTTTACCTCTACCTTTTTGCCGTTCTTGAGCACGACTACGCCGTGCAGCGAAAGGGGCATTGCCGTCCACTGGTACTTTTTGATACCGCCGTAGTAATGCGTCTTCAGAAAGCACATATTGGAATCTTCATAGAGGGGGTTCTGCTTTACGTCCACTCTGGGGGCGTCTATATGGGAGGCTATTATGCGAAGGCCGTCCTTTTCAAGATTTTCCGTGCCGATGCGGAAAGCAACGACGCTCTTGCCGCGGTTTACAAAATACTTTTTATCGCCGGCGGCCAGCTTATCGCCAAAATGATATTCGGTGAAACCTGCAGCCTTTGCAAGCTTTACAGCTTCGGCGCAGGCTTCGCGCTCGGTCTTGGCGGCGTCGAGGAATGCCTTGTAGCCTTCGGCATAGCCGAACATGGCCTTCTTTTCCTCTTCGGAAGCTACTTCAAAATAATTCTTCTTGTCGTAGGACAGTTCGTCGTAGAGTTCCTGTCCCTTGCTCTTTTTTTCTGACATATTAAAAAGCTCCTTGTAAGATTTTTACTATCGTTGTCATCGGTACAGCACGCACTGAGTGCGGCAGTATTGTCCGTTTACGGCATTATTATATCACCGTGCGCGCGCAAAGGCAAACGCTTGAGCGCACTCATATGCAGCAATGCAAAAAATTGATTTAATCTGCAACATACAGGCGGGTGTATTCATATGCGCATATGCGCAGACTATAAAATTTGCCCACCGCAAAAAAGTGCGGCTGTAAACTGACATATAAAATTCACTCGCGCCGAGCAAAAGCGGCATAGAGGCCAGACAAATGCGAGCGCAAAACCGCTAAAGACAAGCGCTTTAAAAGACTGTGCAAAAGCACGGAGGCAAAAGAAAGATAAAGCATTGACTTTTCACCCCCGCCGTTTTATAATTTTTATATGAAGACGAGAATAAAAGAAATTGCCGCCTTTTTAGTAATAGCTGTGTGCGTTGCCGCATTTGCAGTTATATATGCGTTGCCCGTTGTGTTCAGCACGGACGAAATTGAAAACAGGCTGTGGATGAACGTTGTGCCACGCATACTGCTGGGCGCTGCGGTGTTTACACTTGTGCTTATATGCGGTTACGGCGGCATTTTTAAGATTAAAAAAGAGGGGCTTGCAAAAAATATTCTGTGGTGCCTGCCCTGCCTTGCGGTAGCGCTGGCAAACTTCCCCTACTCTGCGCTGGCAGACGGCGAGGCGCAAATACTGCGCCCCGACCTTGTGTGGCTGTTTTTGCTCAAGTGCCTGTTTATAGCCATAAGCGAGGAGCTGCTCTTCCGTGCGATAGTGCTAGGGTTTTTGCAGGAAACTTTCAAAAAGCGCGCGCACCGCACCTTGATTTGCATTCTTATCTCCTCCGCTCTGTTTTCAGTCTTCCACCTCTTAAATCTGATAGAGGGCGCCGGGCTGGGCGCAACCGTTCTGCAGGCAGGATACACCTTTCTGACAGGCATAATGTTTGCCGCAGTTACATTAAAGACGGGCAATATATGGGCGGCTGTAGTCCTACACTTTATTTTCGACGTGGGCGGGCTTATAGTCACCGACCTGGGGCAGGGCGCATTCCAGGACACCGTATTCTGGGTACTTACGGCGGTATGTGCGGCGGTGTGTGCCGTCCACCTGATAATTTACGCTATAAACACGGACAGGAGCGAACGAACCGCAGATGTTCAGTCGAAAAATACGGAGAGCAAGCACGAAGGGCAGGACTGATACAGACATAGGTACATAACCGCGCAAAGGCGCAAAAGAAAGAGCGCCGCCAGGGCAAAATCTTAAAACGCATGGAAAGACAAAAACTGCATAACTGACGACAAAATTGCTTAAAGCGCCGCGCAGGTTTCCCTGCGCGGCGCTTTAAAAAACAATGATTTAAAATACAACGCTTTAAAAATAAAACACAAGATTGTTTTATAGCACCTTCCCTTAAAATATCTGAACAGCAAAAAAATCCCCGAAGTACGGAGATTTTTTAAAGATTTTAAGCTTTTATGCTCCTTAAAGCAACACTTGCGCACATACGCAGATAAACATACGGAGTATCAACCAAATCTGCCGTTGATATAGTCGTCCGTCTTTTTGTTCTTGGGGTGAGCCCACAGTTCCTTGGTATCGCCCATTTCAACCATCTCGCCCAAAAGGAAGTAGGCGGTTTTATCGGCTATACGGAAGGCCTGCTGCATATTGTGCGTAACCATAACTATAGTGACCCTGTTTTTAAGGTCCATGCACAGCTCCTCTATCTTGCCGGTAGAGATAGGGTCGAGCGCGGAAGTAGGTTCATCCATCAGAAGTATCTGCGGCTCAACTGCAAGGGCGCGCGCTATGCACAACCTCTGCTGCTGTCCGCCAGAAAGACCGAGCGCCGATTTGCCGAGGCGGTCTTTGAGTTCGTCCCACATTGCCGCGCCGCGGAGCGACGTCTCCACAATGCCGTCCAGCACCGACTTGGAGCGTATGCCGAACGTGCGGGGGCCGTAGGCTATGTTATCATACACGCTCATGGCAAGGGGGTTGGGGCGCTGGAATACCATGCCCACGTTCTTCCTGAGCATTGCAAGGTCGGTCTTTCTGTCGTAGATGTTGGTACCGCCTATGCAGATTTCGCCCGTTATCCTGCAACCCTCCACAAGGTCGTTCATGCGGTTGAGCGATTTTATGAGCGTGGACTTACCGCAGCCCGAAGGGCCTATGAATGCCGTTATCTTCTTTTCGGGAATTTCCATGTTGATGTTTTTAAGAGCCTGGAAACTTCCGTAATAGAGGTTCATGTTCTTTATGGTGATGGCAATTCCGTCTTCGATAACAAAATTCTCGACGCGCCTTCCCCTCTTCTTTTCGATTTTTTCTTCAGTGGCGTCCATCTCTTTTATGGCTTCGTCCAATGGTTTATCCGCACTTTCGGCGGTCTTTTCTTTCTTCTTTAAAAACATAATGCGTTATCCTTTTTCTCCTTTCAGTCTTCTGCACCTGCAAGCTTGCCGCTGCCCTCTGAGGGGTCTTCGGCCTGACCTTCGCCACGCGCTCTGTTCCTCTTTCCTCCGAGCCGTGCCTTGGCCTCCTTAAAGAACTGTTTGATTGCAAGTATGGGATGAGGTTTGCCCTTATCTCTGTCGCCGAGCCACTCAACAAGCGTTACAAGCATATTGAGAATTATTACAACTACAAGCAGCACTACCGCCGTTGCATAGCACGAACCGAAGCCGAGGCCCTCGTTCATGAATTTGTACATATATACTGCAAAGCTTGAACCTGAGGAAAGGTAGCTTGTGGGCATATATACTACATTGCCGGCCGTAAATATGAGCGCAGCGCTCTCTGAAACAATTTTGCCGATTGAAAGTATTATAGAGGTAACTATACCTGCGAGAGCGGAGGGAAGCACTACAAGGAATATAGTGCGCACCTTACCTGCGCCGAGGGCATAGCTTGCCTCGCGCATGGAGTCGGGCACTTCTGAAAGCGACTGTTCCACCGAACGGATTATGGTAGGAAGGATTATGAGCGCGAGTATTATGCCGCCGCCGAGCAAGGTATAGCCTATCGTCTGGGTGAATACCAGGTAGCCGAAGAGGCCGAACACTATCGAGGGAATTCCCGCGAGCGTATCCACAAAAAGCCTTACCGTCTTTACAAAGAAATTGTTTCTTTTAGCGTATTCGTTGAGGTATATTGCCGCACCAATACCGAGCGGCAGGGCTATTGCAAGCGCAAGCACGATGAGCATGCCCGTAGATACGAATGCCGGAGCGAGCGTTGTGTGTCCGTTGCGGCTTTCGCCGAAGAGGAAGTCAAGGCTTAAATTACCCACGCCCTTTATGCAGATATATACCACTATCGTAAGAAGAACTACTGCAACAAGCGTGGCTATAATATAGGTCAAAATCCAGAGAATATCCTGCACGCTGCCCGTTCTTCTGTAATTTAAGGCGGTCTGTACCGAATCGCCCTCGCCCTTTACGCGGCGGGTGAAGTATTTGTTGGTGCCGCCCCTGCCCTTTTTGCCCTCGCGGCGGACGGCCATTATGCAGAGGTTTATTATAAGAATGAACACCAGGAGCACAAATCCGCAGGCCAGGAACACCGATTTTTTATCGGGCTGGGCATAGCCGAATTCCTGCACCATCTTTGAAGTGAGCGTTGCAAATCCTGCAAAAGGACCGGTGGGATAGCCGTTGGTGGTGTTGCCTATTACAAACTGTACGGCCATGGTTTCGCCTACGGCACGGCCTACGCCGAGTATGAGTGCGGCCGCAATACCCTTTTTGGCAGCGGGCACGCAGACTTTGAACACCGCCTGATTTTTGCTGCAGCCGAGTGCAAGCGCGCCTTCGTAATAGTTGGAGGGCACGGCCTCGAGGCTGTTGCGGGCAACCGACGCTATCGTGGGCACCATCATTATGGACAGAATGATTGTACCGCCGAGAAGTCCGGTAGCCGAACTGACGTTAAAGATTTTCTGGAGCATGGGCAGTATTACCGCCATGCCGAAGAAACCGTAAACGATAGAGGGTATGCCTGCAAGCAGGTTTATGACCTGCTTGTATACGCCCTTTAAGGGCTTGGGGCAGTAGTATGCCATAAATATTGCCACAAACACGCCTATCGTACCGCCGACGACAACCGCGCACACGGTAAGTACTATAGTGCTTACTATCATGGGCAGTATGCCGTATTCACTCGTTTCGTAGGTCTGGCTTGCGCTAGGGTCCCACTTGGTACCGAACAGCAGTTTAAAGAAACCTACCTCGCGGAAGGGCTCTATGCTGGCACACAAAAGGTATATTACTATGGCGAATACCGCAATTATGGAAACGGCGGCAAGCGCTATGAATACACCCTTCATTATATTTTCTCTTGTAAAAGCCTTTCCAAAGTTTTCCTTTGAAAAGGCGTTTGCAAATCTTTCTTTGGCTGATGCGTTTTTCATAATCACTTTTTCCCGATTATTAACTGATTAAGTTATGCATTGGGTGTAGGTTCAACAAACTCCACTTCATTGAAGGTATAGTATACGGGTACATAGCCTTCGTAAAGCACAACCGACTGCCCCATATAACCCTTTATCCATTCAATAAACTGGTATGCGTCGGAGTTGGTATCCATATCCTTCTTGATGGCAAGCTGGAAGTACCTTGCTGCGCCGTATGTGCCGTTCTGTACATTTTCAACGGTGGGCTCAACGGTGGTCGTGGAGCCGTCCTCTGCGGCATACTCTATTGAAAGAGCCTTGCAGCCCTGCTCCTCTGCGCTTGAAAGTGAGCCGAGCGAGATATAACCTATCATGGAATTTGACTGGTCGTTGGCTATTGCCGTTATAACTGCGCCCGTAGAGCTCTGCTCGTCTACGCCGGAATCGTAGGACTCAACCTCGAACAGCTCTTCGAATGCGTCACGCGTGCCTGAACCATCTTCACGGGTGATAGCCGCGGTGATTGAACCGTCTATTGCTGTGCCGCTCGTGTAGAGGTTGGTGATTTCTTCGATTGTAACGCTTTCAACGGGGCAATCTTCGCTTACTATAAGCGCAATACCGTCCTGAGCGATTGTTACGGCCTTGATTCCCTGGTCAAGCTCGCCCTGCTTTATAAGGCGGGAAGCCATGCCTATATCGTTTGCGCCCGAGATAGCCTCGTTTACGCCTGTACCGGAATCGCTCTGGTTGATGGAAATGGTCTTGCCCTCTTCAATTTCGTAAACGGCGGCAAGCACCTCCATAAGGGGAGTAACCGAAGAAGAACCGCTTATAACTATGTCGGTAGTTCCACCGCAGCCTGCAAAGGCTGCCACAGTACCCGTCATTGCAGCGCACGCTGCTGTTACTGCCAATACTTTTGCAATCTTTTTCATACTTTTCTTTTAACTCCTTGATAAAAGATCTGATTTTTTTCGTCTATTTCCTTTCGACGAATAAATGATAACAAACACTTGTAAAAAAAATATACAGTCACTTGTAATAAAGTTGTAACAAAATTGATTTTTCAAAAATTTTTTTGGTGAGTTGTAAAATATTTGTTAATTTTTGCAGCCTTTTTGTGCCTATTTTACACTGTTTTTACCCCGCACGGCGCGGCGGCCGCCGCGCCGTGCGGGGCATACGCTTTTTATTAGTTTGCGCCGCCGTTAAAATATTATTTATATTGTACGCAGACGGGCGCGCACGCGCGTAAACAATATAAAATCGCCTTAAAATGCCATAAAATACAAAATTGGTAGCAAAGAACACACAAATGCACCTCGCTGCACTTAATTTAAAAAACACAGAAACGCAAAATCTGAATGTGCCGAAAGACAAAACCGACAAAAATTGCGTCAGGGCAATTTTACGAACGGTAACACATTGGCACAAAGAGCATATGTGAGTAAATGCACGCAGCAAACTGCCTGCCCTCCCCTTATATGAACAAATAGCCACATCACGGCGCAGGCATATATATGCTGAAAAATATATGGCGCAACATTCATAAAAAGGCAAATGAGCTTATATGCTCCTCAAGCCGCCAAAGTGTACTATATATGCGCGGAAGGACATTGCACCGACAAAGCATATCTTTTTTTCCGCATATGCAGGCGCGCACAATAAATTCAAAGCGCATATGCGCCTTAAATAAAGCGTATCGCACGCATATGACAAGCTTTTACAAAATTCCGCACATTTCAGCTTTGCCAAAACCGCACTCCTCCGCGCAAAAAAACGGGCAGCCTGTATCTTTGCGGCGTCTGGCTTTGTCCGCACAGAGTTTATTGCGCGGCGTTCAAACAACTATTTTACTTTTTAAACCTTTGGCTGTATGACGTACATACCTTATCCCGCGGCGTTCAATCCACAATATTTGCGGCATTTTTGGCAAAAAAAATTCCGCACGCGTACGTGCGGAATTTAAAAAACATAGATAAAAGTTTTTGCTCAGATTTTAAAACTTTACGGTAAATGTAGAGCCGACGCCCTCTTCGCTCTTTACGGAAATTTTCCAGCCTTCGCGCAGGCAAATCTTTTTTACCATTGCAAGGCCGAGGCCGAAACCGCCGTTTTTGCCGCTGTGCGATTTATCCACCGTGAAGAACCTGCTGAACACCTTGCTGAGGTTTTCCTTAGATATACCTATGCCGGTATCGGCGACCTCGAAATGCTCGAAGTCAAGCGTAACCTTTACAAGGCCGCCCTCCTTGTTGTAGCGTATGGCGTTACGGATGAGGTTACCCACAAGCTCGCTCATGCGCTCGTGCGTGCTCTGCACTATCACATTGTCGCTTATGTTATCTATGAGGGTGACTTTGCGCTTATCGGCTTCGGGCTTTACTACGGCGAGCATCTCTTTGGCCAGTTTTGAAAGGTCTACCTCGCACGAGGGCACATTGCTGTTGTCGATTTCGTTGTAGTTTATTATGCAGGCAATGAGGTTTGTAAGCCGCTCGCTCTGCTTTAAAATGGTCTTGTATGCCGCCGCCTGCTGTTCTTCGCTCATCATTCCGGACGCAAGCAGTTCGGCATACCCCCTTATAGAGGTGAGCGGTGTGTTCATTTCGTGAGTTATATTAGAGATAAACTCGTTCTTTGAATTCTGCGCCCTTTCCACAAGTTCCTTCTCCTCTTTAAGCTCGTTCATTTTCCTCTCTATATCCTTGTTGCGGTCGTTGAGTATCTCCGCAAGCGGTTTAAGTTCCTTGTAGCGCGTATTTATTCGGTCGGACAGCGCCGCCTGGCAGGTTAAATTTTCTACGGGGCGAAGAATAAAATAGGTTGCAACATAGGTAAACAGTACGCACGCCAGCAGGTCAATCACAAGATATATTGCCACGGTGGGCAAAAATTCTGCAAACAGCGCCCACTCGCTGGTAGTGGGTACGGCTATTCTTACCAGATAAAACCCGTCCTGCGCGGGCATCTTGCGGCAGTAATAAACAAAGTCCACTCCCAGAGTGGCGCTCCGCCTTACCGCGTAGCCCTCGCCCTCCGCAATGGCCGAGTCAACCTCTTCCCTTTCAGAATGGTTTTCGCTTATGTCTTCGGCCTCGCTGTCGGCAAGCACTGTGCCGTCGGAGCTTATAAATGTTACGCGCGCGCCTTCAAGCTGCTCTGAAAAGCTGTCGGCAGCGGACTGGGTAAGCGTATATTCGTCGCCCGAATATGCGTTCATATATACGCTGAGCGTCTGGCGCGTGCCCTCAAGAGAGGAATAATAGAACAGTTCCGTAGACACCAGCGAATAGGCAAGTATGCCCGCAAAGGTTATCAGTACGGAAATAAGCAATATTCTTATCTTCATAGCTATAAATCTCCGCAGTTTATGCGGAACAGAGATTTTTTACCCTCCGATTGTACGCGGAGAGCTGCGTTTTGTACTGCAAAGTTTGAGCCGCGCCCTTTTAAGCTAAAGGCGGCGTCAAATTGTAAATTTTAAACTAGTACCTTATAACTGAAAGGAGGAGCTGAATTGTAAATTTTAAGCCGCGAGCCCTGCCGCTTTAAGCACAGGGCGCGCGGCGCCTCAATACCTGTAAAAATTTAATTGGTGCGGCAGTATGCCTGAATTACTGAAATAAAGCACGCCGCAAAACCTGAAAAAAATCAGACCGTTGAGAGCTTGTAGCCTATGCCGAACACCGTTTCGAGATTGGTTATGCCGAGTTTCCTGAGGCGGGATATATGGTTATCGAGGGTGCGCGTTTCGCCCTGCTCGTACCCCCACACTTCAAGAAGAATTACATCCCTGGGCAGCACCTTGCCGGCGTGTTGCATGAAGTACTTTAAAAGCTCGAATTCCTTTTTGTTCAGCTCCAGTTTTTCGCCCTTAAGCCTTACTTCCATTGTCTCGTAATTGAGCGTGAGGTCACCAACGGTGATTTCGTCCGATTTGCGCTTGCGGCGAAGGGCTGCGTTGACGCGCGCCGTAAGTTCGAGAACGGAAAAGGGCTTTGCTATATAGTCGTCTGCGCCGAGGTTGAGGCCGTTGACCTTGTCCTCCTCCTTGGAGAGCGCGGAGAGCATTATGCAGCATACCTGCGGATAGCGCGCCTTTACCATGCGCAGCACATCCAGTCCGTTGCCGTCGGGCAGCATTATGTCCAGAAGAGCCACGTCGGGCTGACGCCTTTCCAGCGCGGCATAAAAATCTTTTACGTTTGAATAGGCCTCGAAGCTGATGCCGTTCATTTCGAGCGCAACTTTTATAAGTCCGCTGATGCTTGCATCGTCTTCAAGCACAAAAACTGTGCCGTTCATTCGGCAATACCTCCGTATACGCAGACGGGGCTTTACACTACCTCTTCAACCGAATGAGCCATCATGCTGAGGTGATCGCCCACCCTTTCGAGGTTGGATATTAAGCTTACGAACAGACTGTTGTTTTCGGCATTGCATTCGCCGCGTGCCATTCTGGCGATATGCTCGTCCAGAAGCCTCTTTTTAGAGTCGTCCACCGCCTGTTCCAACTCGTCCGACTGCTTTATTTTTACTATATTGTTATTTTCTACTATATCAACCACAAGTTCGTATTGCTCGTTGAGAAGCTTCATAAGATTGGTCAGATCGTGCTTGACCACCTCTGAAAAGACGAGCGTTTCGTCTATCGCCTTGTGAGTGTAGCCTACTATATTTTCTGCAATGTCTGCAATTCTTACAATATCGCTGTTGTCACGGTGCAGAACGTTTACAAGCCGCTCTTCGCTCAAGGATATGTCCTTTGAAGAAATTTCCAGAAGATAGTCGGTTATCTCGCCGGAGAGCTCGTTTACCTTCTGTACGTCGGAAGACATTTCGTCGAGCTTGGAGTCGTCCTTGGCAATAAAGCCTGCAACGGCGTTATTGAGGCACTTTATGGCTATGCCCGCCGTGTATGTAGTCTGCTTTACGAGCTGACCGAGCGCAAGCGAGGGCGTAAGAAGCAGCCGCTTATCCATAAAGCCTTCGCTCTGCTTGCCTGCACGCCTCTTCTTTCTGTCGGGAATTATAATTTCGGTAAGCTTTACAAGATACTTTATGAAGGGCAGATATATCGCCGTGCAGATTACGTTGAACGCAGTATGGAAGAATGTTATGCATGTCTGGGTATCGTGGAACCAGTTCATAAGCACGTCGTTGAAGAAGCCGGGGAAGCCCACCATGAAAGGCATTATGATTACAGTGCCCAGAACATTGAACATCAAGTGATAGAGGCAGGCACGCTTGGCGTTGGTGTTTGCACCCACCGAAGAGATTATTGCGGTAATGCACGTACCGATATTTGTACCCATCAGCACAAACAGTATGCCGTTGCCCTGTCCGCCTATGACCAGACCTTCGCCTGCCATTACTATGAGTACGGAAGTTACCGCACTGGACGACTGAACGACCGCCGTAACACCCACGCCGATGAGAAGCAGAAGTATGGGATTTGTTACGCTTTCAAAAGCCGCCCTTACGCCGTCGGTTTCGGCAAAGCCCGCCATTGAGCCTGACATTATCTCCAGACCGACAAAAACAAGTCCGAGCGAGGCTATAAGGTTGCCCGCCGTATTTACCTTGTTGTTTTTGGATACCATTGTCATGACGAGGCCGATTATGGTGAGAAGCATTGCGTACGTCATTATATGGAATTTTTCCAGCCACACAAGCCAGCCAGTGATGGTAGTACCGATATTTGCGCCCATCACAACGGAGACCGCCTGGGTAAGCGTCATGACGCCTGCATTGACGAAGCCCACCACCATTACCGTGGTAACGGAGGATGACTGCACTATCGCCGTTGCAAGCGCGCCTACTCCCACTCCCGCAAAACGGTTGCCCGCCGCCTTGTTAAAAAGGGCGCGCAGCTTGCTTGCAGACAGCTTTTCAATGCTGTCGCCAAGGAACTTGAAGCCAAGCAGAAAGACGCCCAGCCCGACCAGCAGCAGAATAACGCTGTCGGCCGTACCCAGCTTACTTAAATCGAAATCCATTTTTCTCTCCTTGAATGCTCAAAAAAAGCAGTCCGCGCCATTGAAAACGGAAAAAAAGTGTGATGCGAAGTACCTTGTTTCCGCCAGATAAAGGCTGTTTGCCGAAGTGCGCGCATTGTCTGCGTTTTGTTGCTCATTTTTTTGATGCAATTCTATTTTATCATTTGCCTGTAATATAATCTTCACAAACTTGTAATAAATTTGTAAAATTTTTTGCCTTTTAAAGCAGATTTTTTGTGCGGTATGCCGTTTGTTGTAAAAAAGTTGTAAAAAATGCGCACCGCAAACTATCCATTCGCGGTGCGCACAAAATCAGCGTACTATATTGCACGGCGCGATTTTTGATTGGTTACTTTATATACCGCGCCGAATGCGCAAACACAGTTATTCAGACCTATCAGTCTACGTTATATCCCTTGGGGTTTTTGGTCTGCCAGTTCCACGAAGAAGCGCACATTTCGTCTATTCCGTACTGAGCCTTCCAGCCAAGCTCCCTTTCTGCCTTGGAGGCGTCGGCATAGCAAGCCGCTATATCGCCGGGGCGGCGGGGCTTTATAACGTAGGGTATGGGATGACCGCAGGCCTTTTCGTATGCGTGTATTACGTCGAGAACGCTGTAGCCGACGCCCGTGCCGAGGTTATATACATACACGCCGCCATTCTTTATATGGCTTATGGCTGCAACGTGACCCTTTGCGAGGTCTACCACGTGTATATAGTCCCTTACGCCAGTGCCGTCGGGAGTGGGATAGTCGTTGCCGAACACGCCAACTTCCTTGAGCTCGCCTATTGCCACCTTTGCAATATAGGGAGTGAGGTTGTTGGGTATGCCGCGGGGGTCTTCGCCTATGAGGCCGCTTTCGTGAGCGCCTACGGGGTTGAAGTAGCGGAGCAGCACCACCGTCCACTCCTTATCCGCCTTATATACATCCTCGAGCATGATTTCCTGGAAGTACTTGCTTGTACCGTAGGGGTTTGTAGTACCGCCCGTGCGGCAGGTTTCGTCCAGAGGGAGTTTTTCGGGCGTGCCGTACACCGTGGCCGAGGAGGAGAATACTATCTTTTTGCAGCCGTGCGCGCGCATCGCCTTCAGGAGGCAGAGCGTTCCGCCGAGGTTGTTATCGTAATACTCTATGGGCTTTACGCAGCTTTCGCCAACGGCCTTGAGGCCTGCAAAGTGAATTACATAATCTATCTTGTTCTCAGTAAAAATTTTATCCATTGCGTCGGCGTCACGCACGTCGGCTTTGTAAAACTTTACCTTCTTACCCGTAATCTTTTCAACGCGGCGCATGCTCTCTTCGCTGGAATTGCAGAGATTGTCCACCACTACTACGCCGTAGCCGTTTTCAAGCAGCTCTATTACGGTGTGGCTGCCTATATAGCCGGCGCCGCCTGTTACAAGAATGTTTTCCAAAATATGCCTCCTTAAGGTTAAAAATGCGGCGTGAAAATTTATTGCGTACGCATTTTTTATACATATTTATTATACGGTAAGACGGCTGATATGTCAACAATTAAACAAAAATTAGACGGTGAAAAAATGCACCTAAGACGGCTCTTCAAAGGCGTTTTTGCAGTTTTTATGGGTTTTATTACAGGTGCGGCAAAACTGTTTTATTTGCCGATATATTTCAGCTTATACACTAAGTTTTTTGCAGCGGCGGCGCGCAGGACACCGAACACACAAGCGTATTGCGGCGGCGCGC
>DVNE01000020.1 GCA_018714625.1 Candidatus Coproplasma excrementigallinarum | reverse complement strand
AATTTTTATTTAATTTTGCGTTTCTACAAATTTTGACCGCTTGATTTGCAATTTGTAGAAAAGTTTGTAGAATTTACGGCGTTCGCAAAAGGTTTGTAGAAAACTGACTTGCAAATCGACCGCTTTGACAACAGATATTTTACCACAAGATACAGGGTAAAATCAACCGCTTGCGGAGCAAATCTGCCGAAGTTCCGTTTTCGTTGTAGAAACGATGGTACTTTTTGACCGCTTGATTTCAAGCGCATTTCAAGACCGCCGCATTCGACCGCTCTGCCATCTCTCCATATATTTATTTTTTCGCCGACAGCTTTTATGCCGTAGCAAATCCTTGCTTTATGCTGTGCGGAAGCTTTCACTTCATCCGTCTGACGCTATTAAAAATCGCTATTCCGTCGCTGTGCTCCTTACAAGACCCGCCGCTTTCGTCCGCTCTGCACGTCTGCATATTGTTATTTTTGCCGACAGCTTTTATACCGTAGCAAATCCTTGCTTTATGCTGTGCGGAAGCTCTCACTTCATACGTCTGACGCGATAAAAATCGCTGTTCCGTCGCTGCGCTCATTACAAGACCCGCTCGCTTTCGTCCGCTACGCTCTTCTACCTACTGCTTAAACGCTGTTGCGAAACAGTAATGCGCCGCACAACTTAAGTAACGGTAATATTTTAGCAAATGAAAAAAATAATGTCAAATAAAAATTGCCCCCGACCGTTTTTTGTCGCCCACGTAGCCCCTATTTTATATAAACCTTGAAACCCTACGACGGTTTATTGCAAACAAGACGCCAAACTTTAAATACTTAAGGCGCAAAGTAGTATAAATTTTGCACACGTTGGCAAAACATTGAGCGGAGGTAAACTTATGGCAGAAAATTTAACAGCTAAAGAAGTTAATATGCTTTCGCAGGCGCTGACCACAGAAGGTCTTATCTGCAAGAAGGCAAAAATGTATTCCAACACACTCACAGACCCCGCTCTCGCCGAATGTATGGCAGGTATTGCGGACGAACATGAAAAGAGGTACGCCGCGCTGTTAAAGCAGCTCGGCTGACAAAAAGGAGGTAAAAAATGAAGCTTACAAAGAGTGACACCACGCTTTGCGAAAAGGACGCGCTGCAGGATATGCTCGACAGCGAAAAGGCGCTGATGAGCCTTTACACCACCGCCCTTTACGAGGGGAACGGCAAAAATTTGCGGAAAAACTTTTCAGACAATCTTCTTGGTGTGGCTGAAAACCAGTTTACGCTGTACCAGCAGATGTGCGCGCGCGGCTATTATCAGGCTCCGCCCGCAAAAAAGGACGTAATAGACCAGGCCAACGATACCTTTAAAAAGCAGCAGAAAACACTTAAAATGCCCTCCGCCGCAGGCGGCAAACAGTAATTGCCCGCCATATATGGCACAATCAACACAGTCACACAATATTTGCTTTTTGCAGATTAAGGCGCATATATGCCCAACCATTTGAAAAGAGCAGCATATATGCCCCAAATATTGTAAAGCTGCAATATAAAGAGGCCATAGTATGCCGTAAATATCGGATTAAACGTCCTGATAAAAATATGAGCGGCGCGGAACAGTATGTTCCGCGCCGCTCACTCTATACACAAGTATATCTTCCGCTATATATAGCTATGTACTTTTAAATTCTTATTTTTTATCGGCGCCTTGCTGCCCCTCTGCGCCCTGCGTGAAGGCGGAAAAAATATCGGCATCGGCGCGGTTATGCTCCTGAACGAGCTGATACACCTTGTCCTGCGAAAAATCTCTTTCGCCGTCGTATTCGCCGCCCAACGCCTCTATGGCGTACTTAAGCTCCTGAAACTCGTCGTATGTTATACCGTCCTCGGCAATCTTGTCAAGGAGGTAGCTGAGGGCACGCTCGTCGCCATAGGATGCGAGATACCCCGCCATCATAGGCACGTTTTCGCCCATTCTGAACTCCTTTATAAGTATGTCGAAGATGCGGTCGTCGTGCGACTTTACAGAGGAAAGCATTTCCAGCATCAGCGGCTTGCGCACTCCGCGGGCATAGCACTCCAGCGCCTGCTCCTTTGCAAGGTCGGCCTTTTCCTTTACAAAATCGGCGCAGAGATTTTTGAAATCTTCGTCGTCATCCCCTTCCTCGCAGCTTAAAATGCGCATATATGCGGGTATAGCCTCGTCAGCGGCGCCCAGAATGTTTACAGCATACTGCATAAGCCCCTCTTCTTCGCCGTTTAAAATTTCAACGAGGGCAGGTCTGCAACCGGGGCGCGACTCTATCGCCTCGCACAGAAAACGGGAAACGGGCACAGAATTTTTGACGTGTGCGCGCAGACACTTTATGAGCTGCTCGTCGCTCATTGCGCCGTAGTAGCCGCGCGGACTTGTGCCGAGCGACTTTATCTGCGTATCACCGAACTTTGAATACATTGCAGGAATTATATCTTCCCACTCCTCCTCGCTGTGCAGTCCGCTGTTTTTAGAGATATACTGCGAGAGTTTTTTATCGAACATACCGTCGAAATCATAGAGTTTCATTCCCACTGCATTGCCTCCATAATATCGTTATAGACGCCCTCGTCGGCGTCGAAAAAGCTGCATACGTTGCCCTGGGGCACGCTTGATTCACGCACGCCCGAAACGGTGAAGATGGCGGCGGCAAGCGCCTTTACATCTGCCGCCCTGCCAAGGTTGCCCTTTTTTGACATATTGCGGTACAGCCTTTCGGTTGCGCTGCAGAATTTTGACGAATAGCCCTCTTCAAGTATTGCAAAACGGGAAATAAGCGTAGAATATGCCTGAATGAAGTACTTGCGCTTGAGCCTGCCTATGTGCAGCGCGTAAATATCTATGCTCTTATAAATGTTGCATATGACCACGCCGAACTGGTTATCTTCGTTGCGGGCGCACAGGTCGTGCACGACGGCAATTTTAAGGCTGTCGGCAAGGAATGCGTTCAGAAGAAGGGCGCGGACATAGTCGTCATACCCGCCCTTTACGGCGCACAGCGCCGCCACCAGATGGAGCTGGTTTTCCTCTGAACTCTCCGTTTCGTCAAAGCACCATTTTACGCAGTCGAGGATGTTGACCTCGCCGGCAAGCTTGCGCGCCGCGCGCCCGGAGAGGCGGTAGTATGCCGAAATGAATTCGAGCGAGCTCTCGCGCATGGACTGCGGGAGGCGGTAAAAATAGCTGAATTCTTCCGTATTGCCCTCGCGCACGTTGTCCTTGGCGCGCATATAATAATACCTCGCGACGACGGCATCGGGGTTTATTGCAAGTATTTTATCAAACGCAGCAAAACTCTTATCGTATTTTCCGCAGTTGTATGCGGAGATGGCCTTGAAGTAGAGCACGGAAGTATCGTAGGCAAACTCGCCTTCGAGCTTGCAAAACAGCTCGTAAGCCTTGTCGTGCAGCTTGTTTTCGCAGCATACGGTGGCAATTTTATATATATCGTCGGGCTCTTTGGCGTTCAGGTTATACAGCTTTAAGGCAAGCTCCCTGCCGTCTTCCGCCTTTTTTTGCTCGGTCTTTACGGCCGCAAGCGTGGTGAGCGCCTGTACGTCGTCGGGCTTCTTTTTGAGGATTGAAAGACACTCCGCCTCCGCCTCTTCGCACTTATCGTTGATTATGTTGCACATTGCGATATAGTTGCGCGCCGAGAGGTAGCGCGGGTTGCCCTCTGCCACCTTATCAAATTCGGCGATGGCTTTATCGAACTGCTGTTCGCGCATAAGCTGCACGCCGCGCGCCATCTCAGCCGAATAATCGGCTATCTGCGGAGGGTATGCAAACCTGAGCGGGTTTTCCTGGCGGCGCAAAAAACTATCTATAATATCGCGGCGGTTTTCCGCCGTGAGGTCGCCCGACTCCATGAGCATTTTATTGTAGTAATAGGCGGCGAAGTGCTCGTTATCGAGGTTCATATAGTCCACGGCCAGCCCCTCGTACGCGTCTTCGAGGTCGCCTTCGGGCGACTCGTCGAGGTACCTGAACCAGTAATTTATCGAACGCTCGTAAAGCCCCATGTCGTCGTAAGTTTCGGCGTACAGCATAAAAGAACGCTCGTCATCATAGTTGATTTCGGCGTTCTTGTTGAGCATTTTCAGCGCACCCGTTAAGTTGTGTTCGTCGAGCATAGCGGCGGCCATATCCAGAAGCCTTTCGTCGCTTAAGTCTATGCCTTCCGCCCTGCTCTTTTTATCACGTACGCTCATCTGAACAAATTTTCCACGTCCTCTTTGCCGAACTTATAGTCGGTGTTGCAATAGTCGCAGTGCACGGATATTTCGCCCTGCTCCGCAAGTATGTTCTCCAGCTCCTGCCTGCCCATAGATAAAAGCAGGGCAGAAATTTTTTCGCGCGAGCAGTTGCACTTGTACTCCGGCCTGGTGATGTATATGTGCGAGCCTTCGACTTCGCCCGAAAAATACTTTTTGAGTACGCCTTCGGCGCCGAGCAGTCTTATATCCTCGGCAATGTCGCCAAGCTCTTCCTTCTTTTGTTCGACTAATTTTTTTGCAGCCTCGTCGTGGCCGGGCATGAGCTGCATTACAACGCCGCCCGCAGCAACGCACTTTTCGCCATTGAAGAGCGCGCCCACCTTGACCTTTGTGGGTATCTGCTCGGAGAGGTCGAAGTAGTGCTCCATATTCTCGGAGACGTCGTCAGAGATAAGCTCTATCGCGCCCGTAAACGGACGGAAAAAACCGTCCTCCTTTATAACCGTCATAAATCCGCCCTTGAGCCTGCCGCCCGACGCGCCGTTTATATAGCCGCGCATATGCAGATTTATGTCGCCGGAGACGCTGGCAGAGCCGTTGCCCTCCGCCCCCTTTATAGTTATAGAAATAGCGCCGCGGTCGCTTTTAAGGCAACCCGCCATATATACGCCGCAGGTTAAAAGCTCGCCGAAGGTCTTTGCCGCGCCAGGTTCGAGCGAGTGTATATCGCGCGCACGGCCGCACAGTGCGGTCGTTTCCGCAACGGTGAGCGAGACCTGCTTGTTGCATATCAGAGTTTTACATAATGCGTCCATATATCCACCTGTAATTTTCCCTATTTTATTCAGTCCGCGCAGGCAACGCAACCACGCAGACAACGCAACCACGCAGACAATGCAACCGCGCAGGCAATGCCGAACCGCTTTGAAAGCATGGCGTTCCGCAGGCATATCCTGCGGCAGCATATTTGCAGACTACGTATCGGCCTGCAATGCCGCCGGACTTACTTTATTATATATAATGCGCGGACAAGGCTTTCAAACACAGCCGAAAAATGCAAAAGAACTCCAAAAAAACGGCAGGGCGCGGCACGGCGTATTAAAAGCGTCAACGCCGCCTGCACACAAAGTTTATGCGCAAACTCTTTTCTCCGAGCGGCTCGCCGAGGTGTCCCTCCGTGCGCAGCACGTCAAAACCGCTCTCATCAAGCGCGTGCAGGACATCATCCGTGCGGTGAGCATACTGGACGTGCCTTTCGTCGCTGCGCCTGAACAGGTCGCCTTCGGGCGTGAATACAGTTATATCCATAACGACGCCGTCCTCCGTCTGGCGGTTGAACCAGAGGTAGGTTACGTCGTCCAAATCCTCGGCAAAGAGATTGTTCCCGAGGACGTTCCTTATTTTATACTCCGAACTTATATCGAACACGAACGCGCCGCCCTTTTTAAGGCAGGAGCCCACGTGCGCAAACGCCGCGTGCAGCTTTGAGGGCGCGACGTAGTTTAGGCAGTCGTTTACAGAAACAGCAAAGTCCACACGGCCGTTTATTTTTAGTTTGGCTATATCGCCGAGCAAAAATTCGGCGCGGACGCCCTCTTCCGCCGCAAGTTGCACGGCCCTGCCGAGCATCTGGGGTGAGATGTCTATACCGACCATGCTCTTGCCCGCCCTGCTCAAGGCGCGCGTAAAGTAGCCGTTGCCGCAGCCTATATCAAGGCCGCTTTCACTGGCGCCAACGCTTTGCAGCGTTTTAATTAAATACTGCGACCATTCTTCATAGCCGCAGTCTGAATTGAGATATTCGAACAGTCCGCCCAGAGCGGAGTAACTCTTTCCCATAACAATAAAAAACTTGCGCCGCAACGGGCGATTTGTTTATAAGCCGCAAAGCGGACGGCAATTCCCGCGTGCCACAACAAGTATCAAAAACCGCGAACTGCAACAGCAATTTCCGCACGCACGGAGGCAGTTATGTTTGCGTGCTGCAACGCCGTGGCAGACAGATGGTTGAAACAAGCGGTTATATTTTAAGGCCGCCTGCGCGGCAACGCCGCGCAGGCGGCCATCAAAAAGCCAATATTTAGAAGCAATTATCTTAACAGATTATCTGCGCTTATCTTCTTCTTTTTGCCCTTCTTGCCGGTATCCTTTATGGCCTTCTCCCTCTCGGCGAACATCTTGTTGTATTCGGCGTACTTCTTATCCTTAAGATGCTCTGCACTGTAGTCGGCAACATATTTTTCCATCTCTGCGCGGGCGGAGGCTACCTCTGCAACGGCGCTCCTGCCGAACATTTTGCCGAGATGGGGCAGAGCCTCACCCGAGATGGGAGGAACGGGCGTTCCTACAAGTTCGCTCCTGCCTGCGGCAATAATGGCGCCGACGGTAAGCTTTTCTTCCTCCTCCTTTTCAGCGGCAAGCTCCTCCTTTGTTTTGTTGCGGGGAGCGGCCTTCTGCACCTCTGTTGTAGGAGCTATGAACAAATCGAATATGCTCTGAGTAAAGCTCATCCAGGTGAGGAACACGAACGAAAAGCCGCAGATGATAAAGAAGACTACGGCAAGCACGGTGCCTATTCCGCCGATAAGCAGCAGCCATACAGGAATGAAGGCAATGCCGAGCATTATGAGCGACTGAAGTATGCTGGAGAACAGAAATTTAATGCCGTATTTTATCACATTGAGTGGGCCTACCTTATAGCTTACGCCCACGGCGATAAACCACATACACAATATGCCCACAATTACGGCAAGAATTATCATAAGTACGGTTGCGGCAATGGGCCATGCCGAAGAGCCGCCCGTGGCAATTACGTATTCCTTCCAGTCCCACACGAGGACGTTGCAGAAAAATACTATAAGGAAGAGCGCCATCGGGAATGCCACCCTGAAGTAGCATTTGCGCACGCCTTCAAAATAACCCTTGATTGTAAACGTGCTGCCCGTGTTGACGAGTTTTTTAAGCGAATAGCTGACGCCTGCCACGCCCACGGCGGCAATGAGGCCGCAGAGCACGGCGAGTGCATAGAACATCATGTCGGCCGACATAAAGAGCTGTTCGGCAAGTCCCGTTACATTGGGGGTTGAGGGCACGCCAACAAAGCCGAGGTTGGCGCCGAACGGATACAGGGTGAGCTGCCCGCCTACATACAAGTTGCGGATGTACACCGCCGCAATCATCGGCAGGAAGAATATGAGCGTAAAGAGGTTGCACAAAAATATTTTGCCGAAGTTTGACTTGAAAACTCCCCAGGTATACGCCCACCTGTTCTGGTCTGTCGCACTGCGTGAATAATCGGACATTTCCTGCCCTGAAAGGGCGGTTGCTACTGAATTTGCTGCCATTTTAATTCCTTTTTGGAAAGATTTTTGCCTAACTTAAAGTGCGCACGCGCGCACAACAGTTGAACTGCATTTTTTTTATTATAGCGCAATGCAATTATTTTTTCAATTATTTTATGCGAGGTTTGATAAAATTCTTTACTTTTGCCTGCCGCTGTGATATATTTAACTTGTTAAATACAAAATTAAAAATTGAAAAATAGTTTTATCTGAACAGAGGAGCGGACGAGCATGAGTATTTGCAGAGTTGCATTCGCAAGGGAAGGAATGCTTACTCTCTGCAAAAAAAGGGCATCTCCGCCGAAGTGCAGGTCTCTTCCGCCTGTGCTGGGTGCAGGGGACAATACCTCTGCAACTGTCGCACTTTCCGCGTTGAGCTTTTCGGTAATTGTTTAAAACTTTTCCGCAGGGCGAGCGCCCTGCTTTTTTTATGCTGTGCGGGGCAGAAAAATTCACACGGAAAATGCGGCTGAAAAGTAAACGCTTAAAGCGTCAATCGCCCGGAAACAACATTTTAAGGCAGATGCAATGCGCCTTAAAAGCGCGCCGCTGATACAGAATTGGTGCGGCAATATGCCGCAACCAATTAAATTTGTGCAGCAATATACCTGAATTAACGCAAAGCGCGTACAATTCAGTCACCCCAATCTGAAACGTGCGGCAATATGCTTAAACCAATTAAATTTGTGCGGCAATATGCCTGAGTTAACGCGCCCCGCAAAAATTGTACAGCACAAAATTTTTATGGCACGGCCGCACAAATTAAAAATTATAGAACAGAAAAAAATACGGAGAACAGTTATGAAAAAATACAATGTAGGCGTCATAGGCGCGACGGGCATGGTAGGACAGCGCTTCCTGCTCCTTCTGGAAAATCACCCCTGGTTCAATGTAACCTGCCTTGCGGCCTCTTCCTCCTCCGCGGGCAAGAAATATAAGGACGCCCTCCGCCGCTGGCACATGAGCGCACCCCTGCCCGAAAAGTACGCGGATATGGTGGTTATGGACGCCTCTGCCGACAAGGAAAAGATTGCGGCAAGCACAGACTTCTGCTTCTGCGCCGTAAATATGAAGAAGGACGAAATTAAAGAGCTTGAGTATGCCTACGCAAAGCTGGAGTGTCCCATTGTTTCAAACAACAGCGCGCACCGCTTTACGCCCGACGTACCCATGGTAATTCCCGAAATAAACTCTGACCACATCGCCGTTATAGAGGCGCAGAAAAAACGCCTCGGCACAAAGCGCGGCTTTATTGCGGTAAAATCAAACTGCTCGCTGCAGTCATATGTACCCCTCTTGCACCCGCTTAAAAAATTCGGAATAAAGAGCGTGGCCGTAACCACCTATCAGGCGATATCGGGCGCAGGCAAAACTTTTGAAACAATGCCCGAAATACTCGACAACATTATACCCTATATAGGCGGCGAAGAGGAGAAAAGCGAGCGCGAGCCCCTGAAGATATGGGGCGAGGTTAAGGGCGGCGAGATAGTGCCTGCAGAAGGCCCCGCCATCACCGCGCAGTGCCTGCGCGTACCCGTATCTGACGGACACACGGCGGCCGTATTTGTAAACTTTGAAAACAAACCCTCGAAGGAAGAAATACTCAAAGCGTGGGTGAAATTCAGCGGCGAGCCCCAGAAACTTGCCCTCCCCTCCGCTCCCAAACAGTTTATACACTACTTTGAAGAGGACAACCGCCCCCAGGCCAAGCTCGACAGAATGACAGAGAACGGAATGGCGATATGCGCAGGCAGACTGAGGGAAGACAGCGTGTTCGACTATAAATTTATAGGTCTTTCGCACAATACGCTGCGCGGCGCGGCCGGCGGAGCCGTTCTTCTTGCCGAACTGCTGGCAAAAAAAGGCTACTTCGACTGAGCCGTGCAAAGAAGCTTTTCTGCAAAGGACTGTCGCGACAGCAAACATTTAAGCGCCGCACGACAATGTGCGATTAAGCACCGCACAATCAGTCATAGAGCAGAGCTGCGGCATTGAACATTTAAGCGCCGCACAATTAGTCAAAAATATAAATTTTAAAATATACTGAAAGTAAGCACATATTCAGGAGGGAGATATGCTCGGATTTTTTAAAGGCACGGGCACCGCTATGGTAACACCCTTTAACGAAGAGGGCGTAAACTTTGAGGCCTTCGGCCGAATGATTGAATACCAGATAGCAAACGGCACAGATATGCTGCTTGTCCTTGGCACAACGGGCGAGCCGCCCACAATGACGGACGAAGAAAAGCAGGAGCTGATGCGCTACACCGTAAAAAAGGTTGCAGGCAGGGCAAAAGTAGTATTCGGTTGCGGTTCAAACAGTACGGCTCACGCCGTAGAGGCAGCCAGACTGGCCGAAAGCATCGGTGCAGACGGTCTGCTGGCCGTTACGCCCTACTATAACAAGTGCACGCAAAAGGGCATAGTGGCATACTACAAGACGATATGCTCGGCGGTATCCATACCCGTGATAGCATATAACGTACCCGCGCGCACGGGCGTGAACATTCTGCCCGCCACCGCCGAAGAACTTGCCTCAATACCCAATATGGCAGGCATAAAAGAGGCGTGCGGCAATATGGAACAGATATGCGAGACAATGCGCAGAATACGCGGCAAAATGGACCTCTATTCGGGCGACGACAACCTCAACCTGCCCATACTTGCAATAGGCGGCGCGGGACTTATTTCGGTAGTTTCCAACATTGCGCCCAAGGAGACCAAGCAGGTTTACAGCTATATGGCGGCGCACGAGCTCGACAAGGCTAACGAACTTGAAGACAAATTGCTCCCCCTCATAGACGCCTGCTTTACCGAGGTCAACCCCATACCTGTAAAATACGGCTGCAATGTTATAGGATTGGATGCCGGCTTGCCCCGTCCTCCCCTCACCGAGCTTGAGGACGCGCACAAGAAAATAATGGAAGACTGTATTGCAAAACTGGGGATAAAAAAGGTATGATAAAAGTACTTGTATGCGGCATTGCCGGCCATATGGGCAGAAATATACTTGATTTACTCAAGGGTGACCAGGATGCCTGCGCCGTATGCGGCGTGGATGTGCGCACCCCCGAAAACTTTGAGGGCAAGGTTTATAAGTCCTTTGACGAGGTCAGCGAAAAGGTAGACGTTGTTATAGACTTTTCCTCCCCCGCCTGCCTTGAGGGCGAGCTTGACTACTGCAAAAAGTACGGCGTACCCGCCGTTATAGCCGCAACGGGGCACACAAAGGAGCAGCTTGAATACATAAAGGCGTGCGCCGAAGATGTGGCGATATTCCGCACGGCAAACTTTTCGGTAGGCGTAAACCTGCTGGTAAAACTTGTCAGAGAGGCCGCCGAATTTCTGGGCGAAAAATTCGACATAGAGATAATAGAAAAGCACCACAACCTTAAAAAGGACGCGCCCAGCGGCACTGCGCTAATGCTCGCGGAGAGTGCAAACTCCGCCTTTGAACCCGAAAAGCCGTATGTTTACGGCCGTGAGGGCATTGTAGGTGCGCGCGGGAACGAGATAGGCATACACGCCGTGCGCGGCGGCACTATCGTTGGCGAACACGAGGTTATGTTCTGCGGCGAGGACGAAATTATAACGCTTTCGCACTCGGCTCGCTCGAAAAAGGTGTTTGCCGCAGGCGCAATACGCGCAGCAAAGTGGATTTCAGGAAAACCTGCGGGTCTTTATGATATGAAGGACGTACTTGCCGACCTCTGATATTTTCTCAACCTGATTTCAATCTCAAAGCCTTTGATTTAAAGAGATTTCAATTATACAACAGGAATTTATTTAAATTTTGAGTATTTTTTATAAAAGCAGCGGTGGCGGCGGGCGCAGATTGCGCCCGCCG
>DVNE01000019.1 GCA_018714625.1 Candidatus Coproplasma excrementigallinarum | reverse complement strand
GAGAGTGCGAAGATAGTAAAGGTGGGGGTGACGGGTGCCGCCGCCGAAAGACTGCGCGCCCTCGGTTTTGTATGCGGCAGGGCGGTGACGGTGCTAGGATACTCAATTTTTAAAAGCAGCGTGCTCCTTTCCTGCGGGGCGGTGCGCTTGGCCGTGCGCAAAACTATTGCCTCCCGTATAGAGGTGCAGCCGCTGTGAGTGTGTATTCCTTTGCTCGGCCGCATAGGGCCTTACCGCGCACCAAGGGCGCGTCAACCGTAAAAATAGTGCTTGCGGGCAACCCCAACGCAGGCAAAACCACACTGTTCAATGCTCTTACGCACAGCAGGCTTAAAACGGGCAACTGGCACGGCGTAACTACCAGCCCCGCATACAAGACGAGGGGCGGAATAACCTACGTCGACGTCCCAGGCCTCTACTCATTCAACGGCTATTCGATGGAGGAGGCCTGCGCCGCCGAAGAAATCGCCTCGTCCGACGCCGTAATAGTGGTGGCGGACAGCCTCACTCTTTTGAATTCGCTTGAGTTTATCGGGCAGATATTGTCACTCAATGCCAATGCCGCTGTCTATCTTACAAAAATCAGACAGCTTAAGCGCCGCGGCGGCCGCATCGACGAAAATGCGCTTGCCTCCTCCCTTGGCGTGCCCGTAACTTCCTCTGTAAAACAGCTTAAAAAAATAATACCTCTGCTCGCTGAAAGCGGACAAACGCACATGCGCTCTGCCGCCGCAGAATACTATACACATACCGCAGACGGTCGTGCCTCTGCCTCGGACGGCCGCACCTCCTCAGCCGATAGCGGCACTTACGCTTCAAGTGGCCGCACCCAAGCCGCACACGGTCGCTTTTATGATGCGGGCAGCCGCGCTTATGGCTCAGACGGCAAGAGCAGGCTGCAAAGTGCGGTAAACAAGGCATATTATGGGGGTAATTGCGGTCTCACACGTGCAGAAAAGCTCTTTCTGAACAGATATTTTGCCCTCTTTTTCTTTATTTTCGCAATACTTGCAACTTTCATTTTTGCTTTTTTCCCGGGTATGCCCGGGGAATACTTAAAGGGGCTTGCAGAGGAGCTTATCTCGGTAAAACTGCGCGCTGCCGCTGCTTCGGTACTGCCTGACGGCAAGGTGCAATCGCTGCTGTGCGACGGCATAATAGGCGGTGCGGGCGGCGTACTTTCATTTGTGCCGCAACTTTTTGTACTATATCTGTTTCTTACGCTGCTCGACGAAAGCGGCGTTATGTCTGCGCTCTCGTTTGTAACGGACGGCGTGTTTGAAAGGGTAAAGCTCTCCGGCAGGGCGGCGTTTTCGCTCATATCGGGCTTTGGCTGTACGGCGGCGGCCATACTCACCACGCGCGGGTTCACTTCAAAAAATACTCAGCTCAAGGCGGTTGCGGCGCTCGCATACATACCGTGCGGCGCAAAAATGCCCGTTTTTTTAACGCTGCTCTCTCCGCTGTTCAAAAACCCCTTCTTTGCGGTATCGGCATTCTATTTTGCGGGCGTGGCAATCTCGCTTGCAGTGTGCGCCCTGTGGCGGGGCGAGGGGGAGGATATGCTCTCTGAAGTAACTCCGCTCGGCCTTCCTTCGCCCGTCGTCGTCTTAAAAAAGTTGTTTTTTTACATAAAAGGGTTTATAATTAAGGTAGCCACGGCGGTAATGCTCTTCTGCATTGTCAGCTGGGTACTGTCCAACTTCACGTTTGCGCTCGCTCCTTGCGATGTGCAGTACAGTATGCTTGCCGCAATCTCCAGGGCGCTTCTGCCGCTCTTTCTGCCCATGGGCATTACAGACTGGCGGCTGGCCTTTGCCTTTATTTCAGGCTTTTCCGCCAAGGAAAACATTGCCGCAACAATCTCCATGCTTATGCCGCTCGGTACTGGGCTGGAGCTTTCTTCGGCGCTTGCCGCCTCCACGTTTTTACTGCTCTGCCCGCCGTGCATATCTGCCTTTTCTGCCTCGGTAAAGGAGACCGGCCTTAAATTTTCGATTAAACTGCTGTTTTTGCAGCTTGTTACCGCCTTTCTCTTATCGTACGCGGTGCATTTTCTGTTCTCGCTTTTCACATAAAACCGCTGCGCTCAATGGTTTGCCGTGAACTATTGTGTTTCCGGTAAACCCGCTGCGCAGAATGATGTATTGCCGTGCGATTGTGCGCGAGTGCCCTTTTACCTTTGTTATGAAGAAGTTTAAAGTTGAAAATCCGTCCGATTTAAAGACGTTCACCGACGAACATTATCCGCAGGGCAGTTTTGCCTTTGCCGCGCTTCTGCGTGCGCGCGATATAAGGGTGAACGGCGTGCGCACATCAAAAAATATGCCGCTTCACGTCGGCGACGAGGTGACGTACTTTACCTCGCCCGCGCAGGAGGCAAAGCTCAGTCATAACGTCATATTCGAGGACGAAAACGTGCGCGTGTGCGATAAATTTTCGGGCGTTTCAACCGAAGGGCTCGCCAGCGAACTCAATTTTAACGGCAGCTATTTTGCCGTGCACAGGTTGGACAGAAACACCTCGGGCGTAATAATTTTCGCAAAAAAAGCCGCCGCAAAGGCGGAGCTGGAGGCGGCCTTCAAAGAGCACCGCGCGCACAAGACCTATCTTGCGCTGTGCAAAAATTGTTTTTTAAGCCGCGGCGGTGTGCTTACGGCTTACTTGTTCAAGGACGAAAAGTCGGCAACGGTGCGCATATCAGACGTCCCCCGCGCGGGCTATCTGCGCATAGTGACCGAGTATCAGGTGGAGGAGACCATGGGCGATATAGCGCTTGTAAAGCTTGCGCTGCACACGGGGCGGACTCACCAGATACGCGCGCAGATGGCGCACATAGGCTGTCCCGTGCTAGGTGACGAAAAGTACGGCGACCAGGCGCTCAACAAAAAGTATGGCGCGCGCAGGCAGCGGCTTGTTTCGGCCTCGCTCTCGGTTGAGGGCAAGGGGGTGTTGGCCTACCTGAGCGGTCGGGTTTTCACCAGTTCTTTTACTCCTACGGCATAAATTTTTTAAAATTTGACGGCACGGCTTAAAGCTGTGCTTTTTTTATGTTCTTTTACGTTGCGGCAAATTTATTTTTGCCGTTTTTTTGCCGTCTGCACAAAAAATTTTCTGCGACATAAAAAACACACCTTTAGGTGTGGTTTTTTACTCTTTCAGCCGTTTATGCAATTTTTACAAAAAATTGTTAATCGTGGCTTATTTTGCCAGCTATAAGTTTAAAAATTTTGCTTGCAAAACGCAAAAAAATATGTTATGTTTAAAACAACCGCACAAAAAAACGGAAAATTATTGCAAAAGTTGTTAAATAATTTCATTATTTTTGATGTCGGCGGCCTGAATTTTTGTTGGGGTGCGCCTGACGTTAAAAGTATCACAAGGGGAAAAATATGGTAAGAATAGCAATCGTTGAAGATGAGCGGCCCTTTGCGGAGCAGCTTGAAGGTTATATACGCCGTTACGGGCAGTCTAAGGGCATAAACTATAAAATTTCCGTTTTTACCAACGGCATTGACCTCATTTCGGCTCCCGAGCCGTCTGACATAGTCTTTCTGGACATAGAGATGCCGCTGATGGACGGCCTGGATGCCGCCAAAAAACTAAGGGACGTGGACAAGACGGCGTGCATAATTTTTGTCACCCGCCTTGCGCAGTGCGCGGTAAGGGGGTATGAAGTCGACGCGATGGACTACCTTATAAAGCCGCTTGAGTACGAGGCGTTTGTGCCCAGGTTTGAAAAGGCGCTCAGGATAGCCGCTTCAAGCAAGTCATACGAGATAATTCTGCCGCTGAAGTCTGGTTTCCGCAGGCTTACGATGATAGTGTATGTCGAAGTATC
Source organism: Candidatus Coproplasma excrementigallinarum (assembly GCA_018714625.1). Taxonomy (GTDB): domain Bacteria; phylum Bacillota; class Clostridia; order Christensenellales; family Borkfalkiaceae; genus Coproplasma; species Coproplasma excrementigallinarum. The sequence continues at coordinate 28,429 of DVNE01000019.1, read as the reverse complement.
AGGCCATCAGCTTACCTTCCACCTTAAAACGGAGAGTTTCACTCAGCGCATGCCGCTTGCCAAGGCAAGGGAGGTGCTCGGCGCTGATTTTGTACAGTGCAACAAATGCTATCTTGTAAACCTTGCATACATTACCGAAATAAATGCAGATACGGTAGTCGTGGGCGGGCACAGTCTTGAACTGAGCCGTCTGAAGAAGCGCGAACTGCTCGACGCCATGGCCGCCTACTTCGGGAAGAAGGGATAAATGGAAGCCATCAACGCGTTTTTCGACTACGTTCTGCAGTATTCAAACAGCATACTTGCCGCCTATCTGCTGTTCTGTTTTTCGCTGAAAAAGCGAAAAATGTTCTGGCTGCGGTTCAGCCTCTCCTCAGCGGCATGGTTTGTGCTGATGACGGTACTTGGACTGGAGTACAAAATCAGGTATATGTTCCACACGCCGTATAACATAACGGTTGCGCTAGGATTTTTGCTTATAGCCGTACTTGCCGGGTTTATCTGCCTTATCAGCTTTAAACTCAGCTGGAAGGAATTGCTGTTCTGCGGAATAGCCGCCTGTTCGGTGCAGAGCATATCGAGCAATATAGCTTCGCTCATCTATATCCCTTTTTCGTACAGCGTTGTCGGCAAGAGGACGATTGAGTTTTTGGTTGTTGCCGTCGTGTATGTGGCGGCCTACTTCCTGTTTGCACGACGAATGAACAAGGACGGCGCGCTCAACCACATAAAGTCGTACAGAATTCTGTCTATCTCGCTCGTGCTCGTGCTTACAAACTTCGTAATAAACTTTCTGTACAAGGACGGAACGCAGTCTGATACAGATGCCGTTTCGCAACTTATGCTCATTCTCTTTGTGCTGAACAGCACGGTGATATGTCTGCTTACTCTGTTTTTGCAGTTCGGTTACTTCGGTCAGAGCAAGCTTGAGATGGATAACAGGGTGCTTGACGAGCTCATTCGCCTTCAGGGCAAGCAGCAACAGCTCTCTAAGGAGAACATTGAACAGATAAACCTTAAGTGTCACGACATAAAAAAGCAGATTGCGCTGCTCATTGCCTCGCAGGTGCCGTTGGAGGAGCGGAAAAAGTTTACCGACAAGGTGCAGCGCACGGTTGAGATATACGAAGAGACGGTGCACACGGGCAACGAGGCGCTCGACGTCCTTTTAACTGAAAAGGTGCGCTATTGCAACAGTTACAAAATAAGATTTGCATATATGGCAGACGGCGCGGCGCTTGCGTTTATGGAGGCGGCGGACATCTGGTCGCTCCTTGGCAACGCGCTGGATAACGCCATAGAGGCGGTCAGGGACGCGGAAGAGGCAAACAGAGATATTTCGCTCAAGATAGCTCTGCACGGAAAACTTATAAGCATTACAGTGGAGAATTACTGCGTCGTGCCGCCGACTATGGTCAAAGGTCTGCCGCTTTCTACCAAAAAGCAGGACAGATACCTGCACGGTTACGGCGTAAGTTCTATGAAGTATATCGTTGAAAAGTATGGCGGAGGTATGAATATCTCTGCCGAAAACAGCCGCTATATGGTGAGCATAGTCATTCCGCAGCGCTGAAAAATAAATAATTTCAGGTTAAAAAGAGGGGCTTTTTGCAGCCTCTCTTTTTTTCGGGGCGTTAACTTATCATTTCAGGGCAAAATCAGACAAAAAATTTTTTATTGCGATATAATCGGCTCAACAAAAGGCCCGGCTGCTTAATGGCATAAGGGGAGAAAAAAACAAAAGGAGTAAAAATGATGAAACACAAAAAACTTATGGCTGCCGTTTTTGCGGCGATTGTTGCGGTTGTATGCTGCTTTGCGTTTGCTGCATGCGGAGACTCGGTGGAAAAGGTAGAGGGCAGTGCAGGACTTGAGTACCAGCTCAGCGAAGACGGAACATACTACACCGTTACGGGCGTTGGTACCTGCACCGATGTGGACGTGGTTATAGGCAACTGGCACGAAGATTTGCCCGTACGCGGCATTGGCGAAAGGGTTATGCGTAACTTCACCTACGACGTGAACAGCATAACGGTAAGCCAGGGCATAGATATATTCGGCGCTGCGGCTGTAAGCAACTTCACAATGACAAAGCTTGTCCTTCCCGACGGAATAGAGACTTACGGCTCGGCCGCATTCATCCGCTGCGAAAAGCTTGAAGAAATCGTCTTCGGCAAGGGCCTCAAAAAGATAGAGTACGATAGCTTTATGGGCTGCGGCGAAAACGTAACCATCTACTTCCGCGGAACGGAGGCAGAGTGGGATGCCGTTCAGATAGACGCTCAGGGCAACGAGCTTATGGACGGCTACACGGTAGTCTGCAACTATACTGGCGCATAAAAAAAGTGTATGCCGCCGCGCCTGCGCGGCGGCATATCCATAAAAGCATATCGATAACAGGTGAAAAATGTTAAAAAAAACACGTATATGGGCGGGTCTTTCCACAACGTTTGCCAGTCTTCTCTGCTGTGTGGCCGTGGGTTCAACCGTCGCGGACGCCTACTCGGGCACTATAAACCAGGCGCTCAACATCACCACCAGCGAGATTGTCACTGAAAATCCCGACCCCAATGAGGATACCGTCTACTACAAGAGTTCCTTTGGCGACTTCAACGAGGCAAACCTTAAAAAGCTTCAGGCTGCGGCAAAGGAACAGGCTATAAACGAAATGAGGGAGGGCGCTGCGCTTTTATATAACCCTGATGGCGCCCTTCCGATGAAGAGCGAAAGCAAGATAACGCTGTTCGGCAGAGCGGCGGCCACGCCTTCCTATCAGGCGCAGTCGGCCGGCAACAAGATAACCGACAGCACGGAAGATAAGATAGATTTAAAGACCGCCCTCGAGGCCGAGGGCTTTGAAATCAACGGGCAGGTATGGTCTGACCTGCGCGCAAGCGATACTGAAATAACCGTAGGCTCGGCTGCCGGCTTTGAAGAAACGCCCCAGTTCTATTCGTCATGCATCGGCAAGGTGGGCGATTACGACGATGCCGCCGTTGTGGTGCTCACAAGGCAGGGTGCAGAGGGTACAGACCTCGCCATGGACGATGTCGACGACGACGGCACTACCGTCCTCAGCGCGCTTGCTCTGCACAGCAACGAGCGCGAAATGCTCAGGCTTGTGAGGAATAAGTTTGAAAAGGTAATAGTGCTTCTCAATTCGCCCAATCCTATGGAGGTGGAGGAGATAGAGCGCTATTGCGACGCCATTCTGTTCATAGGCTATCCCGGTCAGTACGGCTTCCAGGGCGTGGCGGAAATACTGCGCGGGACAACAAACCCCTCGGGGCATATCGCCGATACATACGCAGTAAACTCTCTGTCCGCTCCCGCGGTGGTAAACTCAGGTACGCGCACACCGCTCTACGAAAACGCGTCGGAGATAGAGTCCAGGCTCGGTTCTTCGGAGAAGGCAACATATATGTCCTTCCAGGCAGAGAGCATATTTGTAGGCTACCGCTACTACGAAACGAGGTATAACGACTGCGTAATCGGACTTGGCAATGCAGCTTCGGCCGCAGGCGCTTCGGGCGGGGCTTCTTCGTGGAACTATTCTTCAGAAGTTTCCTATCCCTTCGGCTACGGACTTTCCTACACCTCTTTTTCGCAGACCTTAAAGCAGGTTAATGCAGGCGCGGACAAGATAACCGTTACGGTTGAGGTGATAAACACGGGCGATGTGGCCGGGAAGTCGGTGGTGCAGGTGTACGCCCAGACGCCATACGGCGAGTACGAGATGGAAAACGGCGTGGAAAAATCTGCCGTTCAGCTTGTCGGCTTCGATAAGACTGAGATTTTGCAGCCTGACGAAAGCTGTGAGGTGACGGTGGAGGTCGACCCCTATCTGCTCGCCTCTTACGACGCGTCCGTTCTTGAAACATATTATCTCAGCGAGGGCGATTACTATATCGCCATAGGCGATAACTCGCACGATGCGCTCAACAATATTCTCGCCGCGCAGGGATACGGCACGGACGATGGAATGGACTATGAGGGCACTGCCTCAAAGGCATATAAATACACCCTTGCCCGCGACGAAAGCACTTATTCTGAAGGCGAGAACGGCGCGGAAATAACCAACAGGTTTGAAGATTGCGATATAAATTACTGGCAGGAGGGTTCGGGTACATACCTCAGCCGCAAGGACTGGGCAAATACCTACCCTGTGGAGCAGACTACAATATCCGCTTCAGACAAAATGATAGAGGCGCTCAGCGGCGAGTGGTATGAAAAACCTGCCGACGCGCCCACATACAGCGAAATTGCTTCCCAGTTCGGGCAGAATAACGGCCTTACGCTGATAGATATGCGCGACGTGCCCATTACCGACGTAGGCACCTGGCGCAAGTTCATTTTCCAGATGAATATAGAAGACCTTCCTTACGCCACTGCGGACGGCTTTGTAAACCCCGCCATAAGCGTACTTTCACCCTCGTTTCCCGTGGGCGACGGTTGCGACAGCGTTTCGGGCAGCATAGTCATATACCAGCAGAGCGGTACGAACAAACCTGCAAATAAGGACGATAAGGCAAAGATAAGCGTGGCCTGCGTGCGCTATTGCAGCAAGCCCATACTCACAGGCACTTTCAATCCCGATTTGCACGCTTCGCGCGGAACTATAATGGGCGAAGAGGGGCTTTGGAGAGGCAACCTTGAAAACTTCGGTACGGGCGCAAATATGCACCGCACACCCTTTGGCGGGCGCAACTTTGAGTACTTCAGCGAATGCTCCACAATGACCTACCTTGCCGCCAAAACAGAAGTAGAGGCCATGCAGAAGACGGGCGTTCACGCCTGCTCGAAGCACTTTACGGGCAACGACCAGGAATTCCAGCGCGAAGGCGTATCGGTATTCTTCAGTGAGCAGGCCTTCCGTGAAGGCAATCTCCGCGCCTTTGAGGGCGCTCTGCGCGAGGCAAAGGCGGGCGGATATATGTCGTCCTTTGAAAGACTGGGCACCGTTTGGTCGTCTGCAAGCTACGCCATGAATACAGGCATAGTCAGGGGCGAATGGGGCTACCAGGGTCACGCCATTACCGACGGCGCGGCTGCTGGTACGGGATACGTAAACCACAGCTCATACAAGGACCATGCGGTAGAGGTGTTTGCCGCAGGTACTCAGCAGTGGTGCCTCGACAGTAATGCCGGACACGGCAAGGCCGCCCTTCAGATTGCAAAGCAGACCAACGACGGCAACATACTTGAACTTATGATAGACGCCGCCATTCACTGGGAGTATGCCATAGTCAACTCCTGCGTCATAAACGGAATATCGCGCAATTCAAAGATAGTTTCCATAACTCCCTGGTGGCGTACCGCAATAGACAGCGCCATTGCAGTATGTGCGGTTATTACAGTTGCAGGGGCTGCCCTGCTCGTGACGGGTACCGTTTTTAAACTCAAAGATAAAAAGCGTAAAAGCGATGCGGGCGAAGGCGGCGCTGCGACGGACAACGGCGCTGGCAGCGGTAATCTTTCGGAGGGGTGATATGAAAGCATTGGAAAAATTTAAAAGCAAATCTATCGGATACTTTCTCTTTCTTGCCGCCGCAGCTATTACAATAATCTCGCTCATTATATATATAGTATATATATCGGGAGGCGGCAGAGCGGACGCGTTAGTGTTTGTTGCGTTTGCAGTTTTGCTCGCCTCTGTGGCAGCGCTCTTCTTTTACGACGGCTTGTTCGCCGATATAATAGCGGCATTGCCTGCGGTATGCTCGGCGGTTGCGCTTGCGTTTACCCTGGAAGGGGGAGTGGGCAACATTGCAGACTCGGTGGAAAATATAGTTATGTACGGGCTGAAGGAACTGGCAATCTACAACTATATTCTTGCCGCACTGCTTGCAGTTGCTATGGTAGTAAGCATAGTGGCCTGCTTTTTAAAGAGGTCGGGCGGAAAGTCAAAATCTTAAAAGACAGTAAGCAGTTGTTGCGGCAATCTGCAACGATGTGAGTTTATCAACAGATTTGTTTTCATGGCATTAAGTATGCTGTGCGGAGCAGTTTTTGCGCCGCACAGCATAGTCATGAACAAAAAACAGCATAAAATCTGGCAAACAGGCCGCGGCGTAAGCGGCGCATAATCTTTTTTTTCTGCGCTTTTATGCGTGGTCTTAGCGGCTGTCTGACATTATGGCAGTCAGCGGAATATATATTTTTCGGGCGGAAAGAAAAATAATAAAATAAATTAAAAAATTGCCCGTAATTGTTTTAAAATTGAGTTGACATAAGCAGTTCTTTTTGCTATAATCGTTAAGCATTGAGTTGAGCAAGGCTTTCCGCCGCGTTCTGCGCGCGCAGGCAAGTTTAAAAATTTTAACCTGCGGGTGTAGTTCAATGGTAGAACACTAGCCTTCCAAGCTGGTTGCGTGGGTCCGATTCCCATCACCCGCTCCAAAAGCTTAATGCCGTGCTAAGCTGCTCTTTGCCGCGGCTCATGCAAATTTATTTTGCGCCTGTAGCTCAGTCGGATAGAGCAACGGCCTTCTAAGCCGTGTGTCGGGGGTTCGAATCTCTCCAGGCGCACCAATATGGCGGGCGTAGCTCAATCGGTAGAGCGCCAGATTGTGGCTCTGGAGGTAGCAAGTTCGAAACTTGTCGCCCGCCCCATACTTTTTCGTTGCAGGACTGCATCGGAGGCTTAGTGGGGTGTCGCCAAGCGGTAAGGCACGGGATTTTGATTCCCGCATTCGTAGGTTCAAATCCTGCCACCCCAGCCATTTTTTGGTCCATTAGCTCAGTAGGCAGAGCACGTGACTTTTAATCACGGTGTCCCGGGTTCGAATCTCGGATGGATCACCACGAAAAAAAGCGCGGCTCTCCGCGTTACATATAGCGCTCAACCAAAAGTTACGCGCAATAATCTATGCACCTTTAGCTCAGTTGGTAGAGCAACTGACTCTTAATCAGTGGGCCCAGGGTTCGAGTCCCTGAAGGTGCACCAAAAGATACAGAACAGTTTTTACTGTTCTGTATCTTTTATTCTTGGTAAGCTTATACAGGGACTCGAGGGGAGGGAAGTCGGTGGGTTCTACCGGCGACCTGACAGCCCTCGGCTTGGGCTGTCAGCCGTGCGCGTCCGCTCAAGGCGCGAGTCCCTGAAGGTGCACCAAAGCATAATCTGAATTATATCATCGCTAACGGTGATTGGTTCGGATTATTTCTTTATTTTGCATAATGCCTAAGCCGGCGCAGCTATGGCAAAACATTATTGCACCTTTGGTAAGCCCGTGGCGCAGCTATGGCAAACCATTGGCGCAGCTATGGTAATGCTTTTTTTCCTGGCATATTGTTTTCTCGGCCGAATAAATTAATTCAAGCATATTCAGGGGGCAATAAGGTAAAATTATTATGGAGAAGATTGAATTTTTGCAAAGCGCAAACGAAGTGGACAGGGAAAAGCCCTATACGGCTGAAACTTTCCGTGAGGTTGCGCTTAAAAAGTTATCCCATTTAACTGCCATAAAGGAGCTTATGGAGCGTGAAGATTACGTGCAGAAACGCCGCGCATTTGAGGAAGAGTACCAGAAGTTGACTTGTGAAACCGAGCGCTTTACTTCGCATATAGCACAATGGGAAGAGAGTGCTGTGCAGGAAATTATGGACGACGACACTCTGTCCGACGGGCAAAAACAGCAGAAAATGCAGGAAGAGGTGTACGGCAAAATAAATGAGATGTATAAACTCGCCGAGAGCAGCGAGGACTACCAAAGGGCGCTGGAAAGGCAGAGGGAGTTTATAAGCCACAACGAGCTGATGTGGAATTCTACGCTGTATAGCCTGAAGAGGACTACTCCCGAAAGTATGCCGTTTATAAACCTTACAAAGGCTCTTGCAGGGGAAGAGAGCGAAGAAATACAGTTTGAAATGCCATCCGACTGCATATATGACCACATAGAGGAGCAGCAAAAGTATATAGAAAGCGGCTATCTGGAAGATTACAAAAGGGCAATAGCGGGGGACGAACGGGCGAAAAAACTTTCTGCTCTTCAACTTGGATACCTGTTTTCCGAATGTGATGAGGTATGTTTTCACGCAGAGGAGGGTATTCATTCGGGCGACAAGGCGGCCGAAATCTGCTCTCTGCGCGATGAACCTTCTATAGAGGGCGAGGAGTATATCGGCCTCGTCTTCCCCGTCTATGCGTGGGGACCCGCTCAGCCGATGTATGATTTTGCGGCGTCATTGCAAAGGACCGCGGCGTTTACATTCGGCATATGTACCTGCGGTGCGGACGCGGGACTTACTATGAAAAAGTTGTCTTCACGGTTTAAGCTGGACAGCTCCTATTCGATTGTTATGCCTAGCAACTACATTATAGGCGAGGATGTGGAGAGCGAGGAGGAAATAAGGGGCAAGCTCAGGCGTGCGGCTTCAGACATTGACGTCATTGCAGAGGAAATTAAACGGAAAGAGCGCGTTTATCGCGTTAATGAGGGCTCTTTAAAGGCGCTCAAGACAAACTTTATCAACCCTGCGTTCAATAAATTTGCCAGAACTACCCGTCCGTTTTATGCCGATAAAAAGTGTACGGGTTGCGGCCTCTGCGAGCGTATTTGCCCCGCAAAGACAATAAAACTTGTAAACTCCTCACCCGTCTGGGGCAAGGAGTGCTATCAGTGCCTCAAGTGCATAAATTACTGCCCCGAAGGCGCAATACAATACGGCAAAAAGACAGAGGGCAGGGGACGCTACAATATAAAAAAATATCTCTATAAATAAGCAGGTTTTTATAGAGCGCCATGAAAATTATTTGCGTTGTGGGTATTCTGAATTGCCTTTAATACCGTGTCTCCGGCTTTTGTTCGGCGCAGCAAATTTTTTCTGTGCAATAAAAGTATTTTGTGGCGCAGTAAAGTTGTGCAGCAAGGCGCAGTGAAAAGTATTGGTGTTGTAAAATAAATGGTGTGATAAATAATCAAAGAGGCCCCCGCCGCAGATTTTCTGCGGCGGGGGCCTGCATATTGTTTGCATTTATTGCGTTTTAATCTATCGCTATTTTCTTGCAGAGCGGCAACTCACCGATGTGCCGTTGAACAGGGCTTCGGCAACAATAGTTCTGTCGCCCGGGTTCTGATAGTTGCTGCCCACAGTCACCCTGGTTTCGCTACAACTGCCTGGTTGTCCGCGTACTGATAAAATAGAGTAGGTATGACAAATTTTAAATGTGATTGACCCGCATATATGGCCGAACTAATGCGTTCAGATAAATTTTAAGGCCAATATTGCGGCGACAATAAGTCCGATAGTTGTGATTAAGGCAATTAAGAATGCAACGATGTTTCCGCCGCGTTCCTGCGGGTTCGCAATGCCGGCGGCGGCTATGAAAACAAGCGCAATCTGTGCGATAAAACCCTGCAAAAAGCAGAATATGCCAACAACAAAGAGTACTATTATCAGTGCAATCGCCACAATAAAATTCAGATCGCCGCCTTGCATTGCAGCGACAAGGGCTTTTATTCCCGTTGCGGCCGCCACGGCGAGCGCCATAATGAGTATATTGCCCAGCGCATAAAGTATGCGTTTTTTGCCACTTGCGGTGACCATGTTGCGTATGTGCCTTATAAAGTTTACGGCGCCTGATTTCATAGAGCGTCTCCCTTTTTGAGATGTTAGATTATGGGAAGGCCGACCTGTATTTCAGGCGCGTCGTGATGTCCGCGGCCGCTTTTTTATATTATTGCATACAATATGACTAAAATCAATACCTGTGGCAAATTTTATATGTATATTGCCATAATTTTTTGCTGTTGCGGTTTTAAGGGGATTGCGGCGCAGGTGACTTCATATAACAGATTGTTGCCTTGTTTCAGTTTTAAAAAATAACTGACGCACCGCTCGTTACTGCCTGCCTGTATCGGAGTAAACTTTCAATTAAACAGCAGTCTTTTATCGCGGTAGTGGTTTGACTGTACGGCTATTGTGGTAACAGTTTTATTGTACGGCGTCACTCGCGCTCGGACATCGGTATGTACTCAAGGTCGGGCTTTACGCAGTGATAAGACGGCCTTATAATGCGGTTGCCGTTAATGAGCTCTTCCATGCGGTGCGCGCTCCAGCCGCCCACGCGCGATATGGCAAACAGCGGCGTGTAGAGGTCGGCGGGCAGATTGAGCATGGAATATACAAATCCCGAATAGAGGTCGACGTTTGCGCAAACGGGTTTGGAAAGTTTGTGCTGTTCGTTTATGAGCCTCTTTGCGGAATTTTCTACCGTTTCATAGAGCTTGTATTCCTCTTCGCGCCCCTTTTCAACGGCAAGCTTTGCGGCGTATTTTTTAAGTATCTCCGCTCTCGGGTCGGAAAGGGTGTACACGGCGTGCCCCATGCCGTATATAAGTCCGGCGTGGTCGAATACCTCTTTTTTGAGTATCTTGTCTATGTAGTCGGTGACGGTGCTCTCTTTCCAGTCCTTTATGTTCTCCTTTATGTTCTGCATCATCTGCATAACCTTTATGTTTGCGCCGCCGTGCTTCGGGCCCTTGAGCGAGCCTAAAGACGCCGCCATAGAGGAGTATGTATCCGTGCCGGAGGAGGTCACTACGTGCGTGGTAAAGGTGGAGTTGTTGCCGCCGCCGTGGTCTGCGTGCAGTATGAGCGCTATATCCAGTACCTTGGCTTCAAGGTCGGTAAACGAGCTGTCTTTGCGCAGTATGTGCAGAATGTTCTGCGCGGTGGAGTATTCCGTCCTGGGTTTGTGAATTATAAGCGAACCGTCGTTTGTGCTGTAATAGCGGTAGGCGCGGTAGGAGTATATCGCCAGCATGGGGAACTGCGCAATAAGTTGCAGGCACTGGCGCAGTACATTGGATATGCTCACGTTGTCGGGGTCGGGGTCGTAGCTGTAAAGGTTGAGGACGCAACGCGCAAGCATATTCATCATATCGCGCGAGGGCGACTTCATTATAATATCGCGCACAAAGTTGCGCGGAAGTACCCTGAAATCGGCGATCATTTCGCAGAAGTCGTCGTATTCAGACTTGGTGGGCAGCTTTCCGAAGAGCAGAAGATAGACGGTCTCTTCAAAGCCGAACCTGTTTTCTGCTATGCAGTTACGCACTATATCCTTTACGTCGTAGCCCTGGTAGCGCAGTATGCCCGGTATTTCCTTTCTTACACCGTCCTTTTCGTCCCAGGAGGTCACCTCAGAAATTTCCGTAAGCCCGCACAGCACGCCCTTGCCGTTCTTTTCCCTGAGGCCGCGCTTTACGTCATACTTCGCGTACAAGGAAGGCTCTATCCTGTTGGACAGCGCCGACTTTTCCGCCAGTTCGGAAATCCTGTATGAGTATTTGACCAAAAGGTTTGCTTCGTTAAAATTCAAATCAATCAGCTCCCTTTTTGCATAAATTTGCGGTAATTCCATTTTAATATAACATATATCGGCGCATTTGTCAAATGAAAGTTTTTTTTCAAACGGCAATGTGCGCGGCCGTTTGCATAAGCTTGTGCAGTTTGTTGTGTGTATTATGGATATTTATGCATATAATAACGCCATAAAAACGCGTGACCGGGCGGAGTACTGCTGTGGTAAGACAAATGAACCGAGTTTTGTTTTTTTTATTGTAAAAGTGTTTATAAATAAATAAACGTAAAAAAGCTTTAATTTAAGGAGAGCCTAATTTAATGCAACAGGTTAAACTTATTTCCGAAGAAGGAAAATTGGTAATAGCGCTCTACGGCGAGATAGATTCTTCCACCGTGGACGACTTCTATGCGCAGGTAAGCGCCATTTACAATCACGATAAAAAGGACATTCTGTTCGATTGCACGGCGCTCACCTTCATAGACAGCACCACTTTGGGCACGTTCGTAAAGATTTTCAAGCACCTCAAGCAGGACGGCCACACTTTTGTTTTAAAGAACGTACATCCCAGAATAAAAAAGCTGTTCCAGATTTGCTCGCTTGATACGATTATGGAGATAGACTGATGAAAGAGTTATCTGTTAAATTCGACCTCGCCGAGAGTGAATTTTATACTGCGCTGAGGCTGGTTGCCGGCGCGCTCTGTTCGGTAGCGGAAAGGGATGTTGACGCCGCCGAAGATTTTAAGGTGTGCGTCACCGAAAGCGCCCTCATTTTAAAGAATTGCGGCTTTAAAACGCTGTGTGCAAGTTTCTGTGCCGAAGGCGGCGTAAAGGCCGTTTTAAAGGGCGAGGGAGGCTCGCCCTGCGGTGCGGAGAACGACCTTTCGCTTGCGCTTATCGGCGCGCTTGTTGAAAAGTGTGAGATTGTGCGCGAGGGCGACGTTATAAGCTGCGTTACGCTTGAATTATGATGACTAACGAACAGGCAAACGAGCTGTTCAGACAGTACCGCAAGACGGGCGATAAGTCGGTACGCAACAAGCTCGTGGAAAATTATATGTACATAGCCGAAATACTCGCAAAGAAATTTGCGGGCAGGGGGGTGGAGTACGACGACCTCTTGCAGGTTGCCTCCGAAGCCCTCATTCTGGGCGTGGAAAAATTTGACCCCGATATGGGCAACCAGTTCACGACATACGTCACGCCCACGATTACCGGCATGATAAAAAACTATTTCCGCGATTATTCCCGCTCGGTGCGCCTGCCGCGCAGGATATATACGCTGGGAACCAGGATTAAGAACGAAACAAACGAATATTACAAGCAGTACGGCGTAAAGCCCACGGTAAAACAGCTTGCCGAAAAACTCGGGGAGAGCGAGGAGGCGGTGATGGAGGCAATGGAGAGCCGACACCCCGTCAGCCTCGACGGCACCGTGCAGAACGAGGACGGCGACGGCGTACTCTACGACGTAATTCCCGACCCCGTGGATTCGTTTGAAAAGTTTGACGACGCGCAGTCTTTAAAGGACGAAATAAAAAAGCTTTCGCCTACCGAACAAAAGGTTGTGGCGCTGAGGTTTGTGCAGGGTAAGTCACAGTCAGAGGTGGGTAAAATACTCGGCGTAAGCCAGATGTTTGTTTCGCGCGCGGAGCGCAAAATTGTTGAAAAACTCAAGGAAGCATTGTCGCAATGATAACATTCAGGGTGGATAACATAAAAAATATGAACGCCTGCCTCAAGCCTTTTTTGGAGTATCTCAAGGGGCTTGGGGTGGACGAAAATGCCGTGTTTGAAAGTCGGCTTGTCTCGTGCGAGCTTATTTCAAACGTTATAAGGCATCTCGGGGAGACGGCTTGTTTCGAAGGTACGCTGAGTGACGACGGCATCGTAATAACCGTATCTTCAGAAAATACCGACGGCAGTAAACTTTGCGCCACCCTGCCTGATGTGTTTGCCGAGAGCGGCAGAGGGCTTTACATAATAAAGGCAATCTGCAGTAAGATTTCTTCAGAGGGCTGTTCGGTAAAGGTCTGCATAGAGAATAAAAAGAGCGAATAATAAGAGGGCAGAAAAATTCAGCCCTCTTTTTTTGTGCCTGAATTTTGCAAAGTTTTTTAGGGGAGAGGTGGCCCGTTGAACAATCTGCCGCTTGGGGCTTGGCGAGGCTGTTCGCTGTGTGGCATTATTCTGCGGCGGGAAGTGTAAACACTTCAGCCGCGGCCTTGAGCTGCTCGTCCGCGGCAGCTCCCTTTAAAAAGTGGAGTAAGTATCGGGACACGCTTGCGCCGTTTTGTCTTTGTCTTGTTATACAGGTTTACAATTATTGCGCAGGTTTTTTCATAAATGGAGGGGGTAATGAACGCATTTTTGTTTCAGAAATAAATAGTATAAACAAAAACACATAAAGAAAGGCCCTGCAAACTTTGCAGGGCCTTTAAACTACTTATTGTTTACAGATTTTAGTTGAGCAGGTTGAGCTCGTTATATATCTTGTTCATAAGTCCGTCTGAAAGGATGGAGCGGAACTTGCCAAGATAAATAAATATAGAAGCAAAGAATTCCTTGTTGTCGCCGCCTATTACATAGTCGGGAACATTAGCGTAGGGGCCGTTTATCTTTTCAAGGAAAAGCTTTGCAAACTCTATCTTTTCGCTGTCTGTAAGTCTGGAAATGAATGCGTCCGTAGGTCCGCGATAAACTTCCTTTGCCGTGTAAACTATTTCGCCCGTCTGATTTACGGGAGCTGCAGGCGCGTGTGCAGGAGCAGGAGCTGCCGCAGGTGCGGGAGCTGTATATACAGGCTGGAGATATACGGGCTGAACATACTGCTGCTGACCGTATGCAGGAGCGGGTGCTGCTGCAGGTGCAGGTGCGGCTGTATCGTCGTAGTAAGCGGTAGTAGCTGCATCGGCCTCTTTATCACCTGCAAATACGGGCTTGTATACGGCGCACCTGATGGCGGCCATAACTACCTGGATAACAGCAACGCCTAAAAGCACATACATTGCAAATCCGGGTTTGATGCCGTCTGTGTTCATTACAAATATCATTATTATAGCAAGCACAACGAGAAGGACTTCTACAACATATCTGATTATGTCTATAACAAGAGTGCCCTTTTTGGTGCTGGCGCCGACGGCTGCAATGTCAAGCGCAAAGTTTACAAGCGCGAGGAGCGCGGCTGCAACAGCGGCAATTGCCGCTGTCATCTGAATGGCGGAGGTGCCGAAGGTTGCTTCAAATCCGCCGAAGAGCAGCGAATATGTGGGGGACATTATGCCGATTGCGCCGCCCGTAGTGAGGAAGTTCACGGCAAGATTGTCGTTGAAGAGCATATCGTTTTTAAGTCCGAAGAGCGTAACGATATCGAACAGGCACAGAACTGCAACTGCGCCGAATATGAACTGGAAGAGTTTGGCAACGCCCGAGCTCTTTTTATAGCCGAGCGACTGGATTATGAGCATAAGAAGCGTTCCGCCGAAAGCTATACCCATAACGCCGTAGTTCCAGTGATAGTTTGCCGCGGCATCAACAGTCTTGGTAGCAAGGTAAGCTATTATCTCGATAACCGTCCATATGAACAGAGAGATTGCCGCGCCTATTTCAACGAAGTATGCGCAAACGTTTGCAGTCTTGTTGGTTGCCTTGCTGGCAAGCACGGGTATAAGAAGGATTACGCCGATAACAGTGAAAAGCGCATAAGCAACTACTGCAAGCGCGCCGAAGTCGATGTAGAAACCCGAGTTAGACGTAAAGGTTACGGGGTAGCTCATGATGAAAACGTCGCCCGGGATATTCGCCGCCTCGATATGGAAGAGCGAATAAACCGCTGAGGGCAACTGCATGAACAGCATTCCGTTTGTTGTGGTTCCGCTTGCATTTTCGGCTACTTTGCTCGTTATGGGGAGGAAGAAACCGAGCAGCAGGCACACCAGAACAATGCAGTACGTCACGAGTGATAAATACTTTTTGCTTTGATTTGTCGTACTCATAATAAAATCTCCGTAAGCAGTTGATTTTTTTGTATCTTTGTTACAAAATGTTGCAAAAGCTTTACTGCAGAAAAAATATTCCCCGCCGTATGGAAGTGTTTGCCTTCCGCTTTTGTCTATAATATATTCTAATACAAAAATATTCTTATGTCAAGGGCAAACCCGATATTCAAAAGTAAAAAAATTGCATATTTTGTTATTATTGGATTTTTAATACTTATATGGTGTGTTTTGTTTGCACTGCGCTGCGTTCAAAAGGGCATATGTAGCGGGGTGTTGAAATAATTTTTAAGTCATGGGCGCAATTTATGGCGGCAAAATTCAATCGGTCTTACGCATATTCTTGGCTTTTGGCGTCAATATTTCATATAAAGTGAACGGCATTTTTTCATTTTTTCTGAAAAATCGTTAAAAATTCACACCGTTTTCAATACTTTTTCGCGCATATTTCGCGCCGGGTGTTGCCTAAGCGGGAATTTCATAGTATAATTAAGTAAACAAAAAAGACGGCGGCGTTTTTTGCCGCTTCAAGGAGGCGCAGTTTATGGAAGAAGACAGGTCTGTTCAGCGCGGATTGCTCGCGGATGACGCCCTGCCGGAGAGCACGGACGAAATTTCGCTTGCGTTGAAGGATTTTTACAGGAACGTAACTGAAAAACAGGTTGAAAAGCTGGCAGCTCTGTGCGACATGAAGGGACTGAGGAGGGTTTTTGCCGACCCTGAACTCATGCGCACGGCAGAATGTTTCATTGAAAACAGCCTGAACATTTCTGCCGCGGCGCGCGCCATTTATATGCACAGAAACACCATGATGTACCGCCTCGATAAAATCAGGCGCTATACGGGGCTGGACATCCGCTCGTTCAATTCGGCCGTCGCGTTCAGGGTGCTTTACAGCGCTTACAGGCGCTCCCATCCCGCAAAATGAGCGGTAGGGAGAACGAGGCAGGAGTTGCGAGCGGCGCACCTGCGGCTAAAAATACAGTAAAAAAGAAGGTTATTACCGTTACGGTCTGCGTATTGCTCGGAGTTGCGTTTTTAGTACTTGCTTTTTTCGGCGGGTACTGGGTACGCGGCTCGTTCACCGATTCCCTCTCCTGGGTAAAGTCGGTTATAGAGCAATATTATTATAAGGAAATAGAGGGCGATATGGACGAGGTGGCCGCGGACGCGCTTGTCAAGGAGTATCTCGACATATATTCCGCCTACTACACGGCGGAGGAGTATGCCGCCCAGCAGAGCGCAAACGCCGGCAACAAGAGCGGGTTCGGCCTCTCCTGCACCTATTATCCCGGCAGGGGAATTGTGGTCGTAAACAGCGTGGGCAATTCGCCTGCGTACGCTGCGGGCCTGCGCAACGGCGACGTCATTGTGTCTGCGGAGTACGAAGGCAAAGACTATGCCTTTAACTCTTACGAGGACTTTTCCTCTTATACAGACCTTGTCGGCGACGGCCAGGCGAACTTCATTTTAGATGACGGAACAAGCATTGTCTGCTCGCGTGCGGAGTATGCGACGAGCTATGTGTTTATGGCCACGAACGACAATGCCTGGACTTTTACGGGCAATGGCGCTCTTACCATTACCGAAAGCGCGCAGGACGCCATAAGTTATCTTCCCGACGGTGCGGCGTATATTTCGCTCTCCCAGTTCTACGGCAGCGCGCCCAGACAATTCGACATGGCTGCGGAGGTGTTCAATGCCGAGGGATGCACTTCGCTGATACTTGATTTGCGCAACGACGGCGGCGGCTATGTATCCGTTATGCAGAAGATAGCCGGTTGCTTCGAAGGCTGCGTTGGTACGGCCATGGAGGCGCGCTATAAGGACGGCAGCGTTTCGCGCTACGATGTGGAGGAGAGTAAAAACCGTATTCCCTCCTCGGCTGAGGTGTATATTCTTGCCAACAGCAACACGGCAAGCGCGTCCGAGGCGCTTACAGGCGTGCTTGTAAGTTACGGTGTGGCCGACTATGGTGATATATATATTTCGGAATATTCTCAGGAATACCTCGATACTTTCGGCATTACGGCCGAGCAGGTAAAGAGCGGAAAAACTTACGGCAAGGGGATAATGCAGTCCACATTTGTAAATCCCTTTACACATGAGGCCCTCAAGCTGACAACAGCGCAGATTTACTGGCCGGACGGCACAACCATACACGGCAGAGGACTTTCTGCCGAGGACGGATGCAACACTGTGGAGGCGCCTATGCCAATCAGCGGCGACGGTGAGGAACTTCAGGCGGCAGTTGCGGCTATTTACGGAAACTGAATGCACGCTTTTTAAAATCCATTAATGCGGTTGCGCAGCAGTTTGATTTGTTGCAACTTGTGATTGCGAACAGGTTTTGGCGGCAACTTACAGACTTGGGTTATAAAAATGAGGCAACTTGCTTAGCGCTTTGCGCCTGCAGCTGTTGTAAATGGCGGGCCGTAGAAATACGGCGTAGCCGAGGAGCGGGCAGGACTGATTGTACACAAAAAAAGTTTTTTTAATTAATTTATTAATTAATGTGTATTTAAATTAATTAATGTAATATAAAATAATTATTTTTGTAATTAATTTGCTATTTTTTCCGGTATATTTTGTGCCGCCCTTGCATACAGTGCAAGGGCAGATTTTTTGTTGCATTTATTTTTGCGTTTGCAGGGCAGTATATTGCGTTGAATGGTTGATTTTTCATAAAAATTATGCTTTTATAGCTTTAAAAAAGAATATTATTTTCAGTTGTTGACAAATTGATACATATATTTTATAATGTAAATCAGATTGGATATTATATCCGCATAAAAATTTGCAGCATATACTGCCAATGATTTACAAGGGGGCGCCTTATACGGCGAATGCGTTATGAAAAATTCAGATAAAAAAAGTATAAATTATGGTGCGCTGATTATTGTTGCGGTCGTTGCCGCCGTGTTGTCCGTAGGAGTGACGGCTGCTGCACTTATTTTGAGCGGTGGCAAATTAACTGTTTCAGCTTCAGGGGCTTCGCAGTTGCTCGCCGTAACGCTCAATAACGCGCTTATTGCAGTGATAGTTTTAAGCGCGGTAATAGTCGTTGCCTGCATTGTAATTATAGTGTCTGCTGTCAAGGCGCGCAAAAACGGTTCTTTCGACAAGGTTGAAAAGGTCGTTAAAAAGCAGGAAGAAACTGTTGAAACCAAGCAGCCTGCCGAGCAGACAGAAGAGAAGCCCGTTGAAGAGGCTGCACCTGTTGAAGAGGTTGCACCTGTTGAAGAGCCCGCGCCTGTTGAAGAGGTTGCACCTGCTGAAGAGGTTGCACCCGTTGAGGAGACCGCGCCTGTTGAAGAGGTTGCACCTGCTGAGGAAGTTGCACCCGTAGAAGAGGCTGCGCCTGTTGAAGAGGTTGCGCCCGTTGAAGAGGTTGCACCCGTAGAGGAGACTGCGTCTGCTGAGGAGGCCGCACCCGTAGAGGAGACCGCGCCTGTTGAAGAGGTCGCACCTGCTGAAGAACCTGCTCCCGTAGAGGAGACCGCGCCTGTTGAAGAGGTTGCACCCGTTGAGGAGGCCGCGCCTGTTGAAGAGGTTTCGCCTGTTGAAGAGACTGCGCCCGTAGAGGAGCCCGCGCCTGCTGAGGAAGTTGCACCCGTAGAAGAGGTCGCGCCCATTGAAGAGCCTACGCCTGCTGAAGAGGTTGCGCCCGTTGAGGAGGCCGTACCCGTAGAGGAGGCCGTACCCGCTGAAGAGGTTGCACCTGTTGAAGAGGCCGCGCCCGTTGAAGAGACTGCGCCCGTAGAGGAGGCCGCGCCCGTTGAAGAGGCTGCGCCCATGCAGTCTGCGGAGAGAGGGTTGCGCACAGAGCGGACGACGATAGAAGAAGTGCCTTTAGAAGTCGCTGAAACTCAGTCCCACGAAACACAGGTAATCACCGAGCAGACTGCGGTTTCGCAAAAACCCGTAGCTACTGTAAAGGTTGCAACGGAAAATCCTGCCGACAATGCCATAAGTGGCGAAGGCGGCCTCACCATAGGTTCAACATTCATACGCTATCGCTATAACCGCTCGTTCGAGGCAAAGCTCATTCAGTCGGGAATAATCGTCAAGAGATATTACTCCGAGCTCAAAAACGAGCTGCTCTCATACAAAAAAGTAACATCGCGCATAAGCTGGCGGCACGAGTCGTTCAGGTGCGGCAGGCCTACGGCGGCCAAGTTTGTTATCCGCGGCAAAACGCTCTGCCTGTGCCTTGCGCTCAACCCTGCAGACTACGAAGGCACTAAATACATAATCAACGATATGTCGGCATACGCAAAGTTTGCAAATACACCCCTGCTTTACAGAATAAAAAATCCCAGGCGCGTAAAGTATGCTAAGGAACTTATAGCCGCCCTCTTCGGCGAGGAAAACAGAGAGGAGAAGGAGCATACCGATTACTCTGCAATTCCCTATGAAGATACCCAGTCGCTCATAGACAGAGGCCTGATAAAGATAGTCAGCCGCGAGACGGTCGTCTACGACGGCAGCAATTATGTCGGCGACGAGGAGGTGTTCGACGAGGAGGAAGAGGAGATAGGCGAGGATACGGAAGAGGATACCGAGGGCGTAAATATCTCGGAGGCCGACTGGATACTCACGGACGACGAGGCAAGCTCTGCCATAGAGGAGGGCACGCGCCGCGCCGATAAAACAAAGACAGCCATTGTAAATGTGGATACGCTCGGCAAGGTGTTCTCCGCAGGTGAAAGGGTCACGCTGGAAGAGATTAAAAAGCGCGTGCCGTACATAGATAAGCGTGCAACCTATATCAAAGTGCTTGCGCGCGGCGAACTCGATAAGCAGCTCACGGTTGAGGCTGACGACTTTTCACTCCAGGCCGTAAAGATGATAATTCTTACGGGCGGCAAGGCGATACGCACTAAGCGCGGCGAGTGAGACTGCGTCTTTATGGCTGAATTGAATGAATGGCAAGCTTAAAAGGGCGCGTCATTCAGGTTTATTCTTTTTGTTTACTTTTTCAGTTTATTCGTGCCAAAGCGGGCCGGAATGTCCGTCTTTGTACATTGTTCAAACCTCTTGTAAAACAAAGGGCGCACGCATTTTTGCGTGCGCCCTTTGTTTTGTAAAAATCAGATAATAATAAGCACCTCTGAAGTTTTGCTTCAAAGGTTGCTTATTTTAAGGGTGGATTGTTTATTAACTTTGAATTGTTTACATTACAGGCTGGCTGCTTAGCGTTATTCACTTCTCAAAAGCAGCTTGCTGTTTGAAGTTGCAGGAGTACAAAGTTTGCTTTGCGTGCGTTTTTTATTCAGTGCTGTCTTTGTTTTGTGTTCCGCCTGTGTTTTGAGCTTCGCTTTCGCTTTGTACCTGGTTGATTATTTCTGCTTCAGGGGTTAAGTCAACAGACATTTTTTCGTCGGAATTTTCGTCATTGCTGCCGGTTTTATCTGTCGCGGCGGTTTCGGCAATATATTTTTTGTTATGTTTTGCCGTCACGATAAACAGCGCAAGTCCTGCAACAAACAGGCAGACAATGGGGATTGCTCCAAGGTTTACAGAATTTGTCGCCTGCGTTACAACCGCCACGAGAAGCGTCCCAAAAAATGCCGCTCCCTTGCCGAATATATCGAGTATTCCGAACAGCGTTCCCGAATGCTCGGGAGGGATTATCTTTGTGAAGTAAGAGCGTGAGAGCGCCTGAATTCCGCCCTGGAACAGTCCGACCATTGCGGCGAGCACCCAGAACTCCCAGACCTCAGTCATAAATACTGCAAAAATGCCCACAAAGGTATAGGCGCAGATACTTATGGTTATGAGAAGTTCGTTTGAAAGTTTTTCTGCAATCTTGCCGAATGCAATGGCGGAGGGGAAGGCTACAATCTGCGTGACCAACAGCGCTAAAAGCAGTCCCGTCTGGTCAAACCCGAGCGCAGTGCCGAAGGAAGTAGCCATATCTATGACGGTGTAAACGCCGTCTATGTATAAGAAGAAAGCTAAAAGATAGAGTATTATGCCCTTTTTGTTCTTAAGCGTACTCTTTTTGCTGAACAAAAGGTGTGTAAGTTTGCCTAAGCTCTGTTTGAATACCTTTTCGCCGCGGGCAATAAAGTGCTTCTGCGTGTAGGTTTTTGTAAGCGGTATTGTAAATCCCAGCCACCACAGCGCATTCAGAATAAAGGCTATCGGCATTGAGATTGCGGTGTCAACTGTCAGCACAAGCGCTATGCTTATAAGGAAGGGTATGCAGCTGCCTATATATCCCCAGGCGTAACCCTTGGAGGATACTATGTCTACGCGCTTGAAGTCGGTTATGTCGGGCAGCATTGCGTCGTAAAACACAAGGCTCACCGAATAGCATATTTTTGTTACTATAAACAGTGCAAGGAATGCCACCCAGCCCATAGGTATTCCCAGCGCCGCGCAGCCCAGCACGCCAAGCATTGCGCTGAAAAAGAAGAACGGTTTTTTAAATCCCTTATAGTCCGTCAGACTGCCGAGTATCGGCGAAATAACGGCCACACAAAGCGTAACTCCGCTTGCGGCGTAGCCCCATATGGCGGTTGCGTCCGTCTCTGTAAGACCCGTGCCCGCGCCGGTCACCAGTGCGTTGAAGTATATGGGAAGTATTGCGCTCACCAAAAGCGTGAACGCGGAATTGCCCACATCGTACAGTATCCACGGCAATTCCTTTTTTTTCTGGCGGTAAATAGGGCTGTTTCTGCCATCCGTGCGCACTTTTGCGCGCAACGCTGTACCGCCTGAGGCAGTCTGTGTCTGGTTTTGCATTTTTTACCTCGTTTTGCTTCTTATTTGCCAAACATCGCAGTTTGCGGCAAAATGGGGGGGTACGTATCAGCCTTTGGCACTTTACTTCTTATTCGTAGTTTCTGTTTAACAGCGCGCTCAGTTCCCCTTCGCCGTTTAAGTACGAGTTATAGTTTAAAATAAGTTCGGCGGCCTTGTTAAGTCCGTCGCAGTAAGCCATTCTTAGCCCGTCTATCGCGTCTGCAAATTCAGGCTTTACAAACTTGGGCACGAGCATTCCGCGTATTTCACGGGTTTTTTCCGAATTGCCCGCAAGAGCCCGCACGACTGCGCGCCCCACGGCCGTTTTGGCGCACATCAGTCTGTTATAAAATTTTATAGACTTTATCGCCTTTTCAGCCTGCTTTTCAGTTATGCCGAAGTAGGCCGAGGCCTCTCCGCGCGTGCGTGCGCAGTTCATTATGTGTTCGGTCGTGTCGCACTTATAGGGCTCTCTGCCGTCGGTATCGTAGAGGTACCTTTCAAACGCGGCCTCAATCTCCGTATGAGCAAAGCCCTTCGCCTTCATTTCGGCGTTCACTATGGGGTGCGACGAGCTGTCCAGGGCAAAGTGGCACAAAAAGCCGAACAGGTATGCCCTTTCATACGTCTTTTCGCCGCGCGCTTTAAAAATTTCTGCCGCTTTTTTAAAGAAGTCGGCAGCCTGCTCCTCGTGCAGGGCATACCCCTTGGCGCTTATATCCGTGCGCTCAAGCGGTTTGTAGTAAAACAGCAGGTCCGGTCCGTGCAGACCGAGGGCAAAACTTTCGTAGTTGTCGTTGGCTATGCTGCGCAGCTCCCTGGGCAATATGTCTGTAACATCGCTGCCGAACCGCACGTGTGCATAAGTTGATGGCATTTTTTTAGTCTCCTTTTTCTCGCCATTCCTGCCCTCCTGTATCATTCTAACTTATCAATCTGTAAAAATCTTCCCGCAGTTGTAATAATTTTGTAATAAATGCGGCCTGGAGGGCTTGGCGTATTTGGGCAGTGCCTTGTATAAGATAAAAGCCTGCAACACCGTATTCAATTATTGCACAAATTTACGCATTTGTAAAACATATTGCAATGTATTTGCATTTTTGTGCGCTGCAATGCTATACTAAAATGGATTAATACAAACCCGATTTAAAGCAAAAGTAAAAATGCGCGCTCTTGGCGGCGCAGAAGAAAAGTTGCTCCTTTGCGGAGCAGAAAGGAAAATGCGCGCCTGTGGCGCGGTTTAAGGAGAAAGTTATGACATTGGACGAAGAGTGCAGGGGCTGCCTTTTCAACAGCCAGATGAAGAAGGTAGAGCGTTCCGCTCCCGACCCCGAAAAATTTGAGCAGTTCAAAAAAGAGGTACGCGCTCTGTGCGCGTCCGCTCCGCACAGTTCGTGCGCGCCCCTTCTCATGCGCGGCATAAACGAAATCCATCGCAGAATTTTTGGCTCGGGCATAGACTATTCCGCCGAAAAAAGGATGTTCAACGCCGCCGTTCTAAGTATGGAGGAAGAGCTTTTCAGTCACATAATGTCCTCTGCCGGCCCCGTGGAGGAGGCCATAAAATACGCCGCCGCCGCAAATTACATAGATTTTGCCAAGCTTGCCGACCTTGACGAAGGCGCGATTGAAAATGTTAAATCTGCGGCAGCGCGCTCTGTGGTGGACGGAAAAACGCTCGCCCTTTTAAAGGAGCGCCTCGCCTTTGCAAAAACACTTTTATATGTGCACGATAACTGCGGCGAAGTGGTGTTTGATAAAATCTTTATAAGGGTAATAGAACGCCTTTATCCACAGATTTCGGTTACCTCCCTCGTCAGAGGCGGCGAGATAATAAACGACGCAACAATGGTCGACGCGGAGATGACGGGGCTTTCAAAGTATTCTCAAGTCGTGCAGAGCGGCGAGGCCATTCCCGGCACATACTTAAAGGAGCTTTCTAAGCAGGCGCTTGCGCTGTTTGAGCGAAGCGACGTAATAATATCCAAGGGGCTCGGCAACCTTGAAACGCTGTACGGCGAGGGGTTCAGTATCTTTTACATATTCATGTGCAAATGTGTGCATATCTCAGAGCGGTTCAATCTGCCTCAGTGGAGCACTGCGTTCGTGTACGAGGGTAAGTGAGCTTTTTGCCGTATTTGCAGAATATAATGGCGTAACTACTTCATGGCTGGCGTGAGCTTTTTATATCCGCCGAAATGATGTTCGGCGGCGTTAATTGCGGCATATATGCGGGTGTTTTTAAAAATTACCGCCTTTATGCCGCGTAAAATTGCCGCGCATTATCGTACTGTGTAAATAGTTTGCACATTTAATGAGGCGCACGGCGCCGTCGTTTTTTGCTTGCTTTTTCCCGTTTTGTAATATATAATGCTTACATAGTAATATGTTGAGCTTACAGATTTGCGCGCCGGATGTATAAACCTTCTGCGCGCTGTTTTATGTAAAGGAGAAAATAAGTTTTATGAAGAAGATAATTTTAAGGGTGGCGGCGCTCCTTGCATTGCCTGCCGCGCTCACGGGCGCAGTCGCCTGCGGTGGCACTCCGATAGGTGAAAACAAGAGCTACTATCTGCAGGACGACGGCATATATCCCGCCGTTTCCGCCCCGTATGAAGAAGAGAGCAGGGCGGCGATAGAGCGCTGGAAGTCGGCAAAGTCCAACAAGGAAGAGGTGGCGAAGGAGGTGGCTGCCGAGCTGTACGCCTACGCCTGCTATAACGAGGAGTACCTCGACAGATATGTCTATTTTTCCTCTCAGACGGGCTATACCGATCTGGGCAAAGATGGCTACGGCAACGTTACAACGCAGAACTATAAGCTGATAATCAATGCCGACGAGCAGAAAAATCAGCCCGGATATAAATATCACTATACCATAAAAAAGGTGAACGAAGCCGACGGCAAGATGGAGAGCTATAAAAATCTGTTCGAGCAGGGACGCCTCAGGTTCGTAACCGATACAACCCTTCTTTACCGCTTCGAATGTGAAGAAGAGGACACCATAAAGTATGTAACCGATGCGGAGACGGGCGAACAGACCGACGTGCTCACCTGCGGTTGGGTGACGGGCAAGGACTGGGGCAGCATTGACCCGCCCATAGAAAAGCGCGAGGGTCAAAAGCTCACGCTTTCGGGCATAGAGGAGGACATAACCGCCCTTGCAGACAACGGCGAGGCGGTAATACACGGCAACGTGAATATTCTGGCAGACAATATCCTAAGGAGCGCCACCATAACCGAGGGTGCTATGGACGGGCACACTGTCTATGAGATAACAATGGAGCTGGATATTGAAGTTGCCAACACCGACAAGGCGTCGCAGACGATGCTCAAAAACGCCAACGAGGCCTCGGAGTGCAAGTGGATTGACGATGCCGAGGGCAACGGCCCTACCATAACATTCCAGATTTGGGATAACGGGCTTATGAAGTATTACAGAATGGACGAGCAGTGGCAGGGCACTATGGTGTACGCCGTAATTTTCAGGTTTGAAGGCAAGGCAACCTCTTCGCAGGAGGTATGGTACAGCTATTCAGACGGCGATACCGATATGACGGAAAAGCTTGCCATGCTGGACGCGGCAAAGCAGCAGGTGGGTTAAACTCGGCGGTTAGTTGCGGCATATATGCTGCTCAATTATAAAAAAGAGCGGCAAAGGCCTGTGCCTTTGCCGCTAAAAAGGTGGTTTAAATGTCAGTAACAAAGTGGGATATACTTAAACTTTCTTCCGCATTTGACGGCAGTTTTAATCCCGCCGACTTCTCTGAAGAGGAGCTTGAAGAAATGCTCGGCCTTGCAGAGAGCGGAGCAAGCGTAGAGGATATACGCCGCCGCTACTTTGAAGAGCACGACGACGTAAAAGACAGAACTCTATCCATAAAAAAATGGAGCGAGTAAAATCTAGAGATGGAGAGAAAATTCAATTTTAAACTGCTTGCAAACGCAAAAAACCTGCGAAGAAATATGACCAAGGAAGAAAGGCGGCTGTGGTACAATTTCCTGAGCAACTATTCTGAGAAGTTTGTTCGTCAAAAAATAATTGGTAATTATATTGCTGATTTTTATTGCGCCAAGGCCAAGCTTGTAATAGAACTTGACGGGTCACAGCATTATGAAGATGCAAATATGGAGTATGATGAGGTTCGCTCCAAATATTTTGCTGAATATGGGATTGATGTACTGAGGATTTCAAACCTGGAAGTAAATAAAAATTTTCGGGGTGTTTGCGAGTATATAAATAGATTTGTGGTTGAACGCCTGGCTGCTTTGAAAGTTTCCTCTCACGAAAAGGAGTAGGGTAATTTGGGTGTAGCGGCCAAGCCTCCCCTTGCTTAGGGGAGGAATTAAAGGAAGGGTAGAGATTAATAAAAAATTTTAACCACACTGCGGCGGGAAGCGTAAACCCTTCAGACGCGGTCTCGCGTAGCTCGTCCGCGCCAGCTCACCTTAAAAAGTGGAGCCCCATTGCGGCGACGTAAGTATTTATCACATATAACCATTTCGCACTAAATTTTTTATACGAGAATTTTTCGTAATCAGTCACTGTGTAATTTTTTTATGTTATGATTAAAAAAAACAGGATGAAGTTATGAAAGAAAAAAATTCCCGAAGTTCCCATCACTGCAAGCAATGTGCCTACTATATGCCGCACTATATTTTGTCTTCCAGCGGTAAGTTCGAAAAGTTGCCTCAGGGGCATTGCCTGAACGATAACTATTCTTTGGCGCAATCTTCAAAAATAATAAAACGCAATCTTCCTTGCGGCTTTTGGGAGGAGGGGAAAATATCTGTAAAGGAGCGAACAGCCAACATCATTGACCGACTGCTCCTAATGACGCAGTATATAGAGGAAATTGCCTCCGTGTTAAAGGATTACAACGATTAAACGGCCGTTTTGCGTATACAAACGGCAAATATTACAATGATTGAGCCCGTATTTGCTTATAAAAATGCGGTGGCAACAATTGAATAGAAATTTTCTATAAAAAGACAGCGCCGCCGGAAATTCCGGCGGCGCTGTAAATTTACATTTTTCAGATATTTCAATTTTTTTCAGATATTGCACTTTATCCCGAAAACTTTAAAAATGTTGCTCAGATTTTCAGGTAGAGCTCTTTTACATTACAACGATGTCGTTCTGCTCAAAGAGCGCCTTGTACTCGCGGGGGAATACGTCGTCGGTAATAAGCACGTCTATATCTTCAAGCTGGGCAAAGGTGTAGGGATTTATCTTGCCTATTTTTGAGCTGTCCAGCATCATATATACGTGGCGCGCCTTGCGGAAAACCTGCTTAAGAAGGTCGCTCTCCGTCTGGCTATTGCACGAAAAACCGTGTTCGGGCGTGAACGCCAGGGCAGAAACTATTGCTATTTCAAAGTTGGTATTGTTGAAATATTCCTTTGCCGCGGGCGAAGAGGTGGAAAGATTGTCCTTCATAAGCTGTCCGCCTACAACGGTTATCTCTACATTCTTCTTCTGCGCAAGCTCCATTGCAACGGCTATGCCGTTGGTGAAGATGTTGCACTTTATGTCGGGCATTTCCTTTGAAAGGTACATGGCCGTTGTGCCGCCGTCCATAAATATGCTTGTGCCCTCGTCTATAAGGGTGGCGGCCTTCTGCGCGATTACTATCTTCGCGTCCATGTTTATAGTCGTCTTTTTGGTGTAGGCCTCGCCCGAAACTTTCTGAACTTCCTTAACCGACATTGCACCGCCGCGTATGCGGATTATGCGCCCGTCTTCTTCAAGCTGAGAAAGGTCGCGTCGCAGGGTCATCTGCGAAACTTCAGGGAAAGCTTCTTCAAGTTGTTCCAAAGTCATTTTGCCGCGTTTATCAAGAATTTCGGCAACTTCTTCCAATCTCTCACGCTTCAATTTACACAACCTCCTATGTTATAATTTAACATATAAATTTTTCTTCCAAATTATTATATAGCAAAATACTTGTAAAGTCAAGATTTAAATTAACATTTTTAACAAATTTTCATAAAGCACTGTTAAAAAATTTCATAAAGCTTATAATAGAGGCTGTGGGCGCATTATGTGGCAAAATAAATTGATTTTTGCGCCCGGTTATGTTATAATCTAAAGCGTTAACGCCGTTTAAAAGAAGCGGCGCGACCTTTTTTGCGCCTCTTTGCGGCGCTCTTGTTCCGGCAGGTTATATGAAAGTTAGAAGATTTAAATTCCGCCCGATTGCAATAGTGGCAACAAGCTTTGTGCTTGTAATATTCGTGGGTGCGGGGCTTTTGTGCCTTCCGTTTGCCGTGCGCAGCGGCGAGCCCGATTTTTTAATCGCGCTCTTTTCGGCAACCAGCGCCACGTGCGTTACGGGGCATACGGTAATCGACCCTTACACATATTTTAC
>DVNE01000018.1 GCA_018714625.1 Candidatus Coproplasma excrementigallinarum | reverse complement strand
ATAAATATTAAAAAATACTTTTCAGATTTTTATGCCGTTCAAGGCGAGGAATTTTTTAACAATGTCGGCGGGAATGGCATAGTTCATACCCTCGGCCGTGGTGGTGACGGCAACTATTGTGCCCACTACCTCCGCCCTGTCGTTGAATACGGGTCCGCCCGAATTGCCGCGATTGACGGCGCAGTCGGTCATCAACCTCTGTTTGCCTTCAAGCAGGCGGCGCTTATCGGATACAATTCCGCTTGTTATGCATGTTCCGCCGCCGAGTGAATTGCCTATTACATAAAGCGTCTGTCCGTTTTTTAACTGCGAAACATCGGCGAATTTTACCGCTTTGAGCTGCGCGGGCACGTCTGAGAGCTTTAACAGCGCAAGGTCTTCACCCATACCCGAAGTGCCGAGCGCCGCTATTGAGCCACCAAACCGCTTGCCGCAGGCATACAGCTCCAATCTGTCGCACGGCCTGCCGCCCTCGGCCACGACATGCGCGTTAGTCACGGCATATCCGCCGCCCAATGAGTATGCCGAGCCCGAAAAAAGGCTCTTGCCGCGGTATGCGCGCACCTCTATGACGCTGTCTATACAGGCGGCGTACACACCCGCGCCGTCCAACCTCACCTCCTTCTCCGAAGGGTCTGCAACGGCACGGGCGGTCGGCTGAGTATTGGTAGGCTGCGCCTTGGCACTTTCGGGCACGTATGCCGTAGGGCGCTGTTGAGCGGTAGTTGTGTTCTGCGCAGGTTTATAAGGCTGCGCGAACTTATTGAGGTCGGCAGTCGCACCGAATGCCGTAGCGTGTGGTCTGCTGCCAGCGCCGCTTGTAAATTCTTCGCCCTTGCGAATGAAATACATGTTGTCGCAACAAGTACAGCGGTATTCGGAGACATCGCCGTTTTTTCGGACAAGCTCCAGCTCGCCGCCGCAGGTTTTACAAAGTTTATTCATAACATATCCTCAGCAAAAAACGCCATAAAGCGCGATTGCCCCGCACATATACCGCAAATAAAGCGGCTTCAGGTTACCAGTTCGGGCTTACTCTGCCCCAAAAAAGCAGATTGTGCGGCTATTCGCCCTCCTCAATAAACTGCTCGAAGCGGGCAATCTCCTTTTCAGATACCGAAGGCGGAACTTCCTCAAGCGCGCCCAGAAAATCCGCGCGGGCAATGGGGACTACGCCGTCCGTGCCAATCGAGCGGAGAAGAGGGTCCTCTTTGGCGCGGTCGCACACCTCCTCTATGTCGGCGCCCGAATAGCCTTCGGTGAGTTTTACAAGCTCATCAATGTTCACATCTTCGGCGACTGGCGCGCCCTTAAGCGATTTTTCGAACATAAATCTGCGCGCAGGTGCGTCGGGCAGGGGCACATATATCTTTTGCGAAAACCTGCCGGGGCGGAGAGCCGCGCCGTCCACATCCCACGGACGGTTGGTTGCGCCCAGCAGCAACAGATTGGGGCAGCGCCCCGAAAAACCGTCTATCTGCTGCAAAAATTCGTTGACGCGCCTGTCGTTGTGCGTATCCACGCCGCGGCGGCCGAGCAGTGAATCCATTTCGTCTATAAAAATTATGGCAAGGTCGTCCTTTCTGGCCGTTTCAAACAGCGAATTTATATTCTTCTCTGACTCGCCTACCCACTTACTCACTATGTCAGAGCCCTTTACGGCATAAAATTTTGCGCCTACTTCGCACGCGATGGCCTTAGCTATCATTGTCTTTCCCGTGCCGGGAGGGCCGAAAAGCAGCACTCCGCCGCCCGTCTTTTTGTTGTAAAGCTTGTACTTTTCGGGGTACTTTACGGGGTTTATCATGCGGGTGGTTATTGCCTTTTTTACGTCCTCCAGCCCGGCTATATCGGAAAAGTGTATATCGGGTACTTCGGCGGCCGCCCACTCCCTTCCTTCCTCTTCCTCGTCCTGCTTTTCGCTCTCTTCGCCAGCGGGGAACTTCTTTTTAAGAACGGCGGCGTCTATATTTTCGGCTATCTCCACAAGCCGCTTGGCGCGTGCCACTCGCGCCGCCTTAAGCTTAGGGGAGGACTGTTTTGCAAGCTTTAAAAGCGTTTCCGCCGCGAGCATATAGTTGCGCTTGGCGAGCACGCCGTTGCCGCCCTCGTACGCTTTGCGCGCGGAGGAGTAATACATATTGAACTGGTCGTTGAGCATGCTTATGCTTAAATCATCCATACATATCCCCCGATTAACGGTATTTTTGCGCCCTTACCTGCGGGCAGAAAACCAGCTTTGAACGCTGGAAAAATTGTTGAAATTCAATGTGCTATGCCGAGGCAAACACCGCACGCAGCTCGGTGGCCCTGCGGTTCAGGTCTTCGGCGGCGCGCTCGTCGCGCTCGCGCACGGCAGACATTTCTGTAAGCGCCGTATCGATAGTGGCGAGCTGCCGCTCGAGGTCGGGCACCTGCGCCGCGGCATCTGACCTGTTCTTCTTCATTGTGCCGTAGCTTATCAGCATTGCAACAAGGCACATTCCTATCATTGCGAGGAAGATATACGAAACAACTGCTTCCTCGAGGGCGACGCCTAAAATTATGGCAAAAATCAGAAAAAATGCCATTACGCCGCCCATTGTAAGCAGTATTATTTTGGGGTTGACGGATGCCGCCTTCCTCGTCCGCTCAAGCTTTTTAAAAGTTTTTTCGCGCGAGGCCGCCACCTTTTTGCGCTCAGCCGCAAGCGTATCCTGCCTCTTTTTTATAGTCCTGAGTTCAGAATCGCAGTCGCACGCAAGCCGCGTGCAGGCGGTTATGCACTCCCTGCGGAAGTCGGCTATCTCCGCCCTGAGCTTTTCGTCGCCGAAACGGATGGCGTTTTTCAAATTTCTGTCGGAATTGAATGTGACCGCGGCGGCGTATGTGACGTTGCGCGCAAGGTATGTACCCGAAGAGGCGTTGTTATCGGCAAGAAACCTGCCCCACCAAGCCTCCCCGCACGCGGGGTCGTCCTCGGCAATGGTGGTATAGCGCAAGTGCGCGCTTTCAAAAAGGCCTGCCTCCAGATCGGTTTTAGCCCGTCTGAGCGCCTCACGACTGTCTGTGGCAGAGGGCGCTGACACGCCACTATAATTATATGACTTGGCCCTGCCAAGCCGCGCCGAAAGGCTGTCGGCAAGCTCTATCTCGTACCCGCCTGCGGGGTATTTTGCAAGATTTACGCCCTGCTGCGAGCGCAGGAAGGGCGGAAGCGCCGAGGGGGAAATGTTCTCAAACACAGCGCAACACGCGGATGAGAGATGCTCTTCCTCCTGCCTGTCGCGGAAGCGCGACCATTCGTTTTTTACCCACGGGGAGTTGAGGTTCTGCTCGCTGCAGGCTATAAGAATAAAGAATGAACAGCTGTACAGAGCCTTGTAAATGATAGGTTCAAAGTCCTCGCCCAGTCTGTTTTTGAGCGTGACTTCCGAGCTGAACACCTTAAAGCCGCGGCGGGTGAGTTCGTCGTATATCCTGCGGGCGACCACCCTCTCTTTGGTGGGCGCGCCGTTTTCGTCCGCAGAGCGGTAGGAGAGAAAAATATCGAAGTTTTCCTCTTCGTCCAGCCTGCGGCCTATCGCGCGCTGAAGCCTATCTATGACCTCCGCGCGGGCACGGTACTGTTCCGCCTGCTCCGGGGGAGCAAATTTTATGGCGTTGAGATAATTTCCGTCGGTGAGAATGCTGTTTTTAAGGTATCTGCGGCATGTGGGCACGAGGCGCTTGGTGCGCGAATCGGCCACATATTCAATGCCGTATGTACTGAGGGTAAGTCCCCACCACGCCTCGGAATCCTCGGGGCAGCGCTCGGCAATGAGGGAATATTCGCGGATTGCGCCGTCGAAATCGCAGGCAATACGCATGGCGTTTGCCCTGTTGAGCGCAAGCGTCACTGCCTCAGACTTGGCCGCCCTGAAATTATATTTATTTCCGCAATAAGGACATACGGCCGTCAGCCCGTCGGCAGAATAATTCAACGGCCCGCCGCATGTTTCGCAGTTCAAGGTAAAAGCGTTCATACCCATATATGCCTTTTTTAATAAAGTAATAACTGTTTAAAAGCGCATTTTATACGCCCGTTAGCAAGTACAGACACACTTTGCGCCATTATTTGCATAGCCAAACACACTTGTACACCCGCAAAAAAATTTAAATTATGCATTTAATTAATTTGTAATTTATTTTAATTAAACAACTTATTTTTAATTTTATAAAAAATTAATTATTTAATTTATTTTTATAATTATTTTTGATTTTTGCCGCACTTAAATCAAGCAACCGCAATATCTGTCACCAGAAGCCGCGGGGGCCATGAAACCCGTGCGGCCTGAAGTTGCGGGGCGGGCGCTCAGGCCTGTGCGGCGAAGTAAATCCGTAGTGCGGAGGTCTGTTCCGTCTGCCGCCAAGCAACAGTCCGAGCAATCCGCCCGCCATTGCTCCGCCGATAAATGACGCCGCGCTGCCAGATGAGCTCGTGCGCCCGTAAGAAGAGCTGCCCGTGCGCCCGTATTCGGACGAATAATTATAGCCGCCCTGCGACCTTGACGCGCCTTCAAAAAACTCGTCTTTGGAATTTTCGCGCGCCATACACTGCCCGAGCGAAAGCTTTAACGAGGCGGTACACTTATCCGCAATGTCCATAACCCTGCTCTTTGCCGCAGTAAGCGTGCGCGCCATGCCCGCGGTGGTGTATTTTACCGCATTTTTATAGTACGGTGAGGAGAGCGTGAAAAGTATGCTCTCGTTTCTGGCAAGCCTCTCCCTGCACTCCGCCACGCTCGAGCCCGAAGCCCAGAGCTTGTTGATTATGTCCACAGCAAGCTTGCGTTCGTTTTTTATTTCCTTTATCTCCAGCTCGGCGAGAAGTGCGCCCAGCCAGGCCTCGCCGTTGTCGCCGTCCAGCTCTATCGCCCTGCTGAATGCAACCGCCGCGCCCACATAGTCCTCGCGCGCAAGCGCCGCCCTGCCCTCGGCAAGCACGGTGTATATCTTTTCGCCGTCGTCCTTTGTTCCTGTACGTATTCTGTGCGGCACTGCCGCCGAAAAGCGCGCCGAAAGATTATCGGCAATCTCTATTTCGTACCCGCCTGCGGGGTATTTGGCAAGGTCTATGCCCTGCACGCGCAGAAACGAGGGCAGCTCTGCGGGCGATATATTTTTAAACACCGCACAATATGCCGCAGATAACCGCTCTTCATACGCCCTCTCGCGGAAGCGCGACCATACATTTTTTACGGCGGGGTAGGCAATATTTTCCGTACTGCAGGCTATAAGAATAAAAAAGCGACAGGTGTGCAGCGCGGCATAGATAAGCTGTTCGCGCGCGGCAAATTCAAGACCCTTTGTCTGCTCCTCGTACGAAAATACAGATATGCCCCTGCGGGAGAGCTCTTCACGGATTGTGCGGGCTACGGTACTCTCTTCCGAGGGCGCGCCGTCTGCGCCGCAGGCGCGATAACAGAGAAAGACATCGCACGTCCGCCCCGCCTCCATGCGTGAGCATATGGCCTGCCTTATGCTTTCAATCTGTTCGGCCTTGGCGCGGTAGGCCTCCGCCGTGTCTGCCCCTGCATACTTTATTGCGTTGAGATAGCTTTCGTCCTCTGTAAAGCTGGCAGAAGGACAACAGTGAAAGGTAGGCGCAAGCTTCCCCGACGCCTCGTCGGGCACATATTCTATGCCGTATTTGCTCAAAGCCAGCCCCCACCACGCCTCGGCGTCCTCGGGGCAGCGCGCTGTTATAAGCTTGTATTCGCGGACGGCCTCGTCAAAGTCACAGTTAAGTCTGTATGAGTTGGCGCGGCTGAGAGCGAGCGAGAGTGCCTCTCCCTTGCCGTCCTCAAAATTATATGTATTGCCGCAGAACGGGCATACCGCCCTCTTTCCGTCCTGCGCGTATTTAAGCGTGCCGCCGCAGGTATCGCAAAAAACAGGCCGCACTAACATCTTTTCCTTCAAAACAATTCCTCCGCAAACGACGGCTCATAGATAGCCCGTTTAAGCTGCTATGAGGCGATTGCCCCGTATATATGCCGCAATCACAACAAATACACGCTGCAAACACCGCGGCACAGGCCGTCTGAAACAGATAATCAGCCTATCTGCGCATCTATCTTCTTTTTAAGGTCCTGAAGCTCCTTATCTATCGCGTCGTCTGAAAATTCGTCCATGCCCGCCTGGTTTTCTATGAGTTTTTCTATTTCGGCGTTGTCGGCAGGGGCAACCTTTGCGGCGGAGGCAAAGCTGTCCTGACTGGTCTCCATAAACATATCCATCTGCTCGGCCTGCTTTTCGGCCTTGCCCATGGCTATTTCAAACTGCTTCTGCACCTCGAGAAATTCCTTTTCGTCCGCAAGTTTTGCCATCTCCTTGCTGAGCACGCTCATTCCGCCAAGGAACTGCTTGGTCATCATGGTCATGTCCTTCATCTGCGAGGTGATTTCAAAGTTTAACAGCATCTCCTGCGCGCGCTTTTGCTGCAAGAGCGTCATTTTATAGCCTGTGAGGGCGAGGTTATACTGCGCCTCCAGCCCGTTCTTCTTTGCCTGAACGGCCTTTTCCACGAACACCTTTTTCTGCTCTTCGAGGGCGGAAATCTGCTTGTTCATATTGAAAACCGTCTTTTTGATGAGCCTCTTCTTTTCAAGCTCCTTTTCAAACTTACTTTTAAATAGTCCCATATTATACCCCTTATAGTTGTCGGCTATGCCGCACCGCGGAAAAATTTACTGCGGAAAATTGCAGACGCAGCGCAAGAAATTCTGCCGCCGCAAAACTACGGCCGCGCCGAAAAATTTACGACCGCGCCGCGGGCAATTTGCTTTACCGCGCGCGCAAATTTTTATGTCGCAAAAAAGCTTTTACATATCTTCGGTAGAGCCCGTCTCTGAAGTATCGGCGGCGGGCTTTTTTTCTTCCTGCTTTGCGCCGTCTGCGCCCATCTCGGCATCGAGCTGCTCGCCCGTTTCAAACATAGCGAGGAGTTCGTCGTCGTGCTCGTTGACGCCGTAGATGCGCTCGTTCTCTTCATAGCCGCTCTGCACCTCGTTCCAGGTATCGTCCGCGTCGGTCAGCACCTGCTCGCTGCGCACCCTGGTGTTGAGCGCCTTGTTCAAAAACTGCGCCAGTCCCTTCTGGTCGGAGAGCAGGTTGCCGAGCGAGATTTTGCCCGTCTTTATAAAGAAAGAGTTGTCGTCTATGGTAGTTTTGAGCTTGTTGAGCAGCTTCATATTGTACATCAGGTACATTGCACGCTTGACCGCCGCCTGATTTTCTTCGCGCAGGGAGGTAATCTTTTTGGCATAGAAGAGCTTGAGCTCTCTGTTGCCCTCCTTGCGCCCCTTTGCGAGCAGTTCTTCTATCGTGCGGGCGCGCTCCTCGATGGCAGACTCTATGTCGCTCTCCTGCTTTTCAAGATTGCAGATGGCGTCTACCACGTCTTCGCGCTTGAGTTTATCGTACTTGCTTTTGAAAGGCCACCACATAATTAACCCCTTAATATATTTGAAATAACAATGTTTTTAATATGAAATACGCACATTATTCAACGCGCTTTTTGCACATTCTGAAATGTGTTTTGTTTGCTCAAAGTCACCTTGCGCTATATTTTAAAAAGCCGCACTATATGCCGAATTTAATTCAACTTTTGGTTATTACAGCGCGTTCGGCAACAAGCACTTTTATGTCGGCGATATACTGCATTGCCTTGCCGCAGCCCTCTTCGCCGCGCGTCTTGGTGAGCTCGATTTTAATATCGCCCAGAGCGCTCTTGATTTTATCGTCTATGACGGCCACCTCGTCCTCCGCCGACGGCGTGAGATAGAGGAGAACATCGTATAACTTTTCAAGCTCGGCGCAAACCTCGCTCTTGCCCTCGGCAAGCACCTTAAGAACCTGGACGGTTTTGGCGTTTTCGCTCACGTCCTCGCGGCTCTCGAGCACCGTTTCGTCGACGCTGCGCTTACGCCTGTGCGTAAAGATGAGCGCCGCTATTATTACGCCCACAAACACGGCCGCCACCACTACTATTATTACTATCTGATACTCGGCAAGCGCCGCAAGAAAAGAATTATTCATACCCACCTCTTATCGGCCGACTGCATTCGGCCGTTGAAATTAAGCTTGCACGCACGCTTCTGCGCGCGCACAGAAAAAGTTACAAAAACTATAAGCTATGCCCGCCTATAAAATGCGGGTTGACGCCCTGCCTCAGAGTTTTTCGCCGCAGAAGGAGCAGAAATTTGCGCCCTCTTCGTTGAGTTTGCCGCACTTTGCGCACACCTTGCCGCTGAGCGGTTTGCCGCACGCGGCGCAGAATTTATCGCCTGCGGAATAGGGCGCGCCGCAGTGGGGACATACGCCTGCACTGCCGCCGCCCGCATTGCGCGCGGCTACTATTGCGGCAATATCCTCGTCTGAAATGACGACGTCCGCTATCGTGAACGAGAAAAGTTTGAGGCCGTAGTCCTCTTCAAACATAGCGGAGAGGACGGGCAGAACGGACTGCGCGATTTTATCCTTGTATTCGCTTATCCTGTCGAACGAGATGCCGCCCTCGCGCATGGCGGCGGCAATGGCGGGCTCGACCTTGCTCATCATTCGGGTGGCCAGCCTGTCCTTGAGGTCCTGCACGGTGAATGATTTTTCAGCGCCTATGAGCACCATGTACGCCTTGCGGGGATTGGAAATCTGAACCTCAAACTCGCCGTGAGCGCCCACTTTTACGGGCACTTCCGTTCCCGGGTCGCGGAAACTGAAGCGCGACCTGGTGCCCCAGAGCACCTTAAGACGGGCGGTCTTTGACATATAGATGACTTCCACGCTGACATTTTTGCACTTTTTGCGCGGCTGGTCGCCGAATATATCGTAGCTGCCGCTGTTGAGCGTGTCCATCAGAATGCCGTCCTTTATAAGAATGGCGGTGTGCGTTTCCGGCACGACGAGCTTTGCGTCCGCCTCCAGTCCGTCCGCCGAAATTCTTTTGAAGAGTTCGGTATTGTCGCCTTCGTATTTAATTATCTGAATATCCCTTGCCATACAGTCCTCCCCATCCCTGCGCGCTTTGCCGCAGAGCGGATACTTTACATATATATTATCATATAGTTGCAAATTTGTAAAGATAATTGTTATAGCCGCACTTTTGCGTCAATTCGGCGGGTGCGGTATTTTAATGGTTGACGCGCCTTGCGCGGCTGGCGGTAAAAAGTTTAAATTAAAATGCGGGCGTGCGCGTAATCTGTCCGTTCAAGGACGACATATATATGCTTGCCGACTGTCTTTTGCAGCAGGACGACGTGCGGCTGATAGTCGCCAAGGACTACATAAAAAATCCCAAGCCCAACGGGTACAG
>DVNE01000017.1 GCA_018714625.1 Candidatus Coproplasma excrementigallinarum | reverse complement strand
ACCGCTGCAAGCGTTGCCACCGATACCGCGGCTATTGCAACCGCTACCACTGCCTTTTTTACTTTGTTCATGGAAATTTCCTCCTTAAAAATTTATATGTATAAAAAATTTAATGTCGGATTTCTCCGACGTCAGTTATATTAAGGCAAGTGTTACTTCTTTTCAATAGTTGTGTTATGAATAAACAAAAAATTGTAATGAAAAACATTTTGCAAAAACGCCGCGTGCATGGACTGCAGAAACAGTATTATGAACGGCAGGCCGCACTATAAAAAGTTGCCGCCCGCCTTGCCGAAATCGGCAAGGCGGGCGGCTTGTTTATGGTTTGAGTTTACAAGTTGCGGCGCTGTTGAGCATTTGTATGTACGCTGTTGAGCATTTGTATGTATATGTATTTGCCGCACTGTTATATCAGCGCAGCACAGCCCGCCTATGAGTATGTGGTCAGAGCGAGCTTATAAGCGTTGTGATTATCACGGCGAGGACTATTAAAACGACTATTGCGCGGCAGACAATGCGGCGGATAAATTCCGCGCGCGAGAGGCCGCCGAGGGGTGAGGAGAAAAACCCGAAAGTGACATACCCCACCGCCGCAACTGCGGACGGAATTAACAGCCATGGAATTTTTGCCGCAACGGTTGCCACGGCAAAAGCAAACGTTACGATAAGGCAGGCCACGGCGCACCAATAGAACGCACGCGAACGCCTGCGCTTTGCCGACTGCACGGCGGCGACATCTTCGTCGGAAACAAGTTCGTCCAGACTGACGCCGTAAAAGCCAGCAAGCAGCTTTAAGCTGTCTATCCCGGGATAGCCCTTGCCGTTCTCCCATTTGGAGACGGCCGTGCGAGTTACAAAGAGTTTCTGCGCCAGCTCTTCCTGAGTGAGGCCGCTCTCCTTGCGCAGTTTTACAAGTTTTTGCGAAAGCTCCATATATTCTCCAAAAAAATTTAATTAATTATTAATTAATATTTTTCGTTTAATTAATTTTTTCAGCCGATTTTAACTTTATAAAGGCCTTATATATGCGTGAAAAATCAGCAAATAAATATTATATAAAAATAATAACTAATTAAAATCGCAATTAAATTAATTGATTTATTTTTTATATTTACGGCATACCCCTTCAATACAGTTATATTATACTACCTTTAATACCATTTTGCACGACACTATTGCTCACATACGGCCTTTTATAAAAAATTTTTAGCCAAAAATGCAATTAAAACGGATATACTGCCGCACCAACGGTCATAAAAGAAAAATAAGTTAATGATGCATAATAACTGACAAAACAAAGAGGGCGGAGAAAAAATATTCTCCGCCCACGTATATGGTGTGTCCGTCGGGAAGCGTAAGGAGCGCAATCGCGTGACGGAATAGCGATTACTGCGCGAAGCGTTAATCGCGTCACGTTATTTCGGCCGCCCCGACGGATAGCTAAACAAGGGGACGGAGATATACTATCTCCGCCCCCTTTAAATGGTGTGTCCGTCGGGGCTCGTAAGGAGCGCAATCGCGCGACGGAATAGCGATTACTGCGCGCAGCGTTAATCGCGTCACGTTATTTCGGCCGCCCCGACGGATACCTAAACAAGGGGGCGGAGAAAAAATATTCTCCGCCCCTTTAAATGGTGTGTCCGTCGGGGCTCGAACCCGAACCGAAGGCGTCGGAGGCCTTTATGGTATCCAATTCCACCACGGGCACATTATTTTATTTTACGCTTATTTCTTCCGCGCTATTATTCTGCACTCTTCCTCTGCTTAACTTTATTTACACCTTTTATAAGCGTCTTATTTTCCGCGCTTATATTCTGGCGGCTGTTTTATCCGCGCTTATTTTATAAATGCAACTATCTTCCGAACGCTCAGCCCGCATACACAAAGGCATTCTTGTCTTCGTTATAGGAATAGCCCTCGGCCGCAAGCCGACGGCAAAGTTCGGCCTCGTCCCAGCCGTACTGTGCGCACAGTTCCGAAGGGGTATAGTCGCCGTCACGCAGCTTCATATTCACCATAGAGAGAAGAATTGCACCATCTGAAGGCATTTCCATACAAAAAACCGCCTTTTGTCCGCCGCAAAATCCGGAGCGCGCGGAACAGTATATTGGGCGCAACGCCCGCGATTAAAATTATTATAGCACACCCCCTTTGCGTTTTGCAATCAGTTTTATTTATGATATAATCTTAAAAAGCGCGAAAATTGCCGCAACCAAAGCTTTGTTAGGCGCCGCACAGGTCGGCAGCAGAGCTATACAGATTTTTGAAATTTGCAGCAGATTGGCGCGGCGCGCGGGGTACAGCCGCGCGCCGCGCCCAGAGCGATTGGAGAAAAAAGTATGCAGAAAAAGGCGATAGTTGGTCTGAGCGGCGGCGTAGACAGCGCCGTTGCCGCACTAATTTTAAAAGAACAGGGATACAGCGTGACAGGGCTGTTTATGCTCAACTGGGAAGAGGAGGGCGAAAACGGAGCCTGCACCGCAGAGGCAGACTTTGCCGACGTGCAGCGCGTCTGCGCCGCTCTGGACATACCCTATTACAGCGTAAACTTTGCCAAGGAATATTACGAGCGCGTATTCGACTACTTTTTGCGCGAGTACAAGGCAGGCCGCACGCCCAACCCCGACGTTCTGTGCAACAGAGAGATAAAATTCGGCCCGTTCCGCGAGTATGCCGAGAGCATGGGCGCAGACATTATAGCCACGGGACACTACTGCGGCATAGCGCACACAGGCGGCAGGCACAGGCTGGTAAAGGCCAGAGATGCGGGCAAGGACCAGACATACTTTTTGAACCAGGTGCGCGAAGAGCAGCTTGCAAAGGTAGAGTTTCCGCTTGCAGAGCTGACAAAGCCTCAGGTGCGCGCCATAGCCGCGGAACACGGCCTTGCCGTGGCCAAAAAGAAGGACAGCACGGGCATATGCTTTATAGGCGAGCGCAACTTTAAAAACTTTTTAAAGACCTACCTGCCCGCACAGCCGGGCGAAATACGCACGACGGACGGCTCGTTTGTGGGCACGCACGACGGGCTTATGTACTACACCATAGGTCAGCGCAAGGGGCTGGGACTTGGCGGAATGCACGGCGAAGAGGGGCGCTGGTTTGTAGTTAAAAAGGACCTTGAACACAATGTTTTATATGTTTCGCACGGGGACGAAAGCCCGCTGTATTCCAAGGCGTGCACGGCGGAGGAGCTCAACTTTATAGGCTGCGAGCCGCCCGCAGAGTTCGACTGCACTGCCAAATTCCGCTACCGCCAGCCCGAACAGCGCGTGCATGTAAAGATAGACGACGGGCGCGCGCTTGTGGAATTTTACGAGCCTCAGCGCGCCGTGACAGAGGGGCAGTACGCCGTATTCTACGACGAAAAATATTGCCTCGGCGGTGGACTTATAACGGCCGTGAAGTACTGATAAAACGGGTGTAAATCGGGCATATTGCGCGGTGTTTTATAAATTTTGCTCCTGATTTTATGTGTTTGTTGAACTTTTACAGACATATTATGTAAAAGCGGCGGGGCGCGGAAAATTTCCGCGCCCCGCCGCTTTATTTATCGCCGCACAATTACGCCCGACGACAAAAATCCAATTTTTTACAGAATAAAAATTACAATTCACCCCTGCATATATCGCAGATAACGCATAAACAAAGGGTAAACAACTACGACTTCAAAAAATACCTCGGCAAAATTTAAAATTACCTTTACACGGCCGCCTTGGCGGTGCGCGGTTTTTTCCTGAGCTCGCTCTCTATATCGCTGCAGGTCTGCTGCAACTCCTCCTCGCTTTCGGCAACCTCCACTCCGTCGAGAATGTTCTGCAACTTATATTCCTTGTTGAGGTAGCGTATTGTCTGGAAGCCTATCACCGCGGTGAGCGTGCCGTTTGTAAGCCCCTGCACGGAGCTGTCCACAAGCGCGGATATGGCCGCGCCGAGAATGGGTATGCCCTTTGCCGCGTCGCCCATCGTCTTTACTATGCCGTTGCCTATTTTGAGCGAGCCGAGGCCGTACGATACGAGCGAATTGCGCACAACTGCCGCAAATATTTTGAGAAGCTGGGTATCCGAGGGGCGGAAGCCGTATAAAAAGACTATGTCCTTAATGAGTTGCAAATTTACCACCGCGACGAGCATTGCGTCCGTGCGGGAGCTCTGCGAGAGGGCGGAATAGGCCGCCGAACGTAGAGCATAGCGGAATATGTAGTCCTTTGCCGTCTTTTTTACCTTGCCCGAATACATTGCCGTTAGCGCGCGCTTTATGCCCTCGTCGTCGTTGTTCTTAAGATGGACGGCGAGCTCGGCCAGAATGGCGTCGTCGTACCAGCCGGCGTTGTCCACACGGTTGCCGAAGTCCACCATTCGCTCTGCAATGTTTCTGCGGACGCGTCTGTTGTGCCGCTTGGCCGCGGCCGCGTGCGATGCAGGGACGTTGGTCTTGAAGTAATTGAGCCTGAATATCTTTACGAGCGGAACGATAAACAACACTATGAACAGTATCACCGATACGCCTGCGGCGGCGTAGCCCGCGTACTTGTTTATGTTCCAGAGCTGAAGGGTGACGGAGAGCAGACACCACGCGAGAAACACGCCTATAAGTCCCGCCAACACCCAGAGTATTATGCGGGCGGCCTTTACGTTGCGGCGCCTGACATACCGCTCTTCATATTCGTATATCGTCATTCTTTCGTCTTTGTTCTTGTTTTTCATAATAGTTACCTTTCGGGCGCAAATTATTGCACGTCGTGTACTGTCGGGCGCAGAACCAAGGCCGCGCCGTACTATGCTTTCTGACGCAAGTTATTGCGCACTGTATTACACTTGCAGGCGTGTAAAACCTAAGCCGCGCTTAAAGATTTATGCCGAATTTGTAAAGCTGGCTTTTGGGCACGCCCCTGTCCTTTGCGGCGCGCTTTATCGCCTCTTTTTTATCCAGTCCCTCGGCCATATAGTGGCGGATATGCTCCTCTTCGCTGAGGTTGTTGAGCTCGCACTCCTCCTCTGCGCCGCCCACAATCAGCACATATTCGCCGCGCTTTTCGCCGCCGAGCCCCTCCTTGAGGGAGAACGGCACGGCCTCCTCGTGCAGTTTGGTTATCTCGCGCACGGCGCAAGCGGGGCGGTCGCCGAACACAGAATACATATCGGCTACATACCTGTCCACATCCTGCGGTGCGGCGTGGAATATAAGCGTGAGGTCGAGCTGACGGTATTTTTCGAGCAGCCTTTTGCGCTCGCCCTGCTTATCGGGAAGAAAGCCGAGGAAGGCAAAGCGGTCTGCCGGCATTGCCGAGAGAATGAGCGCCGACAGCGCTGCGTTTGCGCCCGGAACTACGGTATAGGGCACGCCCTCCGCCTTCAGCATTGCGCACACGACGTTACCCGGGTCGGATATGACGGGCATGCCCGCGTCTGAAACGACGGCTACCTCCTTGCCTTCGCGCGCCTCCGCAATTATCTTCTCCGCCGCCGCGCGTTCGTTGAACTTGTGGCAGCTTAAGAGCGGTTTTTTTATTTCGTAGGCGTTGAAGAGCCTGAGTGAGTGACGGGTGTCCTCGCAGAAAATGACGTCGGCCGAGCGCAGCACCTCGAGCGCGCGCAGGGATATATCTTTTAAGTTGCCTATGGGCGTGGAAACAAAATACACCATAAATTATCACCTTGCGGACAGCTGAAAATAGTTTGGTTGCCGCATATGTGCGGGGCAATCTGCCGTTCTGGCGCTCTTTTTAATGCAATGCATTATTTAATGCGTGCCGCCGTTCGGGCGTTTTTCAACACTCTGCATTATTAAAGCGCGCCGCCGCTTTGGCGGTATTTACAAAACAAATCAGCCGTTTACCGCCGCAGGAAGCACCTCGCAGCCTTCCCTGCCGCCCTTTGCGGCCTCGACCATTACAAGGTAGGGCTTGCCGCCCTGCGTGCCGCACACAAACTGCAGTCTTTTGGGCTCGAGCCCGCGCGATTTGAGCCCGTATATCAGCTCAGCAACGCGGTCGGCGCGGTTTATTATGCCTATTCTGCCGCCGAATTTTAAGGTTCGGGCGGCCACATCTAGAATTTCGACAAGCGTTATGGTTATCTCCTTGCGGCAGACGGCCTTTTCGTAGGTGAGGTTTTCAAAGCCGCCGCGCTCGTACGGGGGATTGCATAAAATCAGCGAAAACACGCCGTCGTACTGCCTGCCTATATCCTGAACGCGCGTGCAGACCGCGCTTGCCTTTTCAAAGCCGTTGAAGGCAATGGTGCGCGCACTCATATCGGAGAGGGCGGGCTGCATCTCGAACAGGGTGACCGACTTTATGTGCGTGTTGAGGCACATAAAGTGCAGCCCCACTATTCCGCTGCCCGCGCAGAAATCGGCGACGACGTCGTTCTTTTTACCCTTGACGAATTTTGAAAGAAGGACGCTGTCTGAAGTGAAGCGGTAGAGCGAAGCATTCTGGATAATCTTTTTTTCTTCGAACAGCTCTTCGAGCACTTCGCCGTCCAATAAATCTGCGTTCATAAAAATCCCGTAAAAAAGAAGAAGGACGGAACATTGCCGTTCCGCCCCTCGCCTCAACATTAATTATTCAGCCTTGATAGCGCCGGTAGGGCAGCCGTCTTCGCATGCGCCGCAATCGATGCATACATCGGCATCAACTACGTATTTAGTGTCGCCCTCGGATATAGCCGATACGGGGCAAACAGCCGCACAAGCGCCGCACATTACGCATTCATCAGAAATAACGTGAGCCATTACGATACCTCCATGTAAAATAATACGCTTTAGTAAATTAATTATAACACAGGCTTTTGACAATGTAAAGGGGAAAATGTAATATTTTTTCGCCCGCCTGCCGTTTTTGTGTGAATTTATTATCTTTCCCCGCCGCAGCAGCCTGATTTTTGAAAAAGGACGCCCACTATTGCGCAACCAACGCTTTGGTTAGGCGGCAACGCCGCGCGGCGTTTTTTTATTTTTACCGCGCTATGGCAGATTATTTTAACCGCGCAAGAGCGCATTATTTCACCGAACACGGGGGTATTTCAGCCGCGAAAGGGCAAATTATTTTACCTGCTTTTAACCACACACAGAACTGTTATAGCCGCACAATGGCGCGGGCTATCAGTCGAGAAGTTTTTTGACTTCCTCGTCCACGGGCTCGTCGGTCTCCTTCTGGGCGCGGCGTTTGAAGCGGAGTTCGTCCACCTTAAAATCCCTATAGACGGCGCCGTCGCCCTTATC
Source organism: Candidatus Coproplasma excrementigallinarum (assembly GCA_018714625.1). Lineage (GTDB taxonomy): Bacteria > Bacillota > Clostridia > Christensenellales > Borkfalkiaceae > Coproplasma > Coproplasma excrementigallinarum. The sequence goes on along the minus strand of DVNE01000017.1, from coordinate 10,089 downwards.
TATGCGCACCTTTACTTCCATTTTGAGCATATTTACATTGACCACCGTGCCGTCGCCATCGGGCGTGGTTACCTCGCTGCCCACCTTGGGCATCTTTTTGTAGGCTTCGGCGTAGTAGTCGTTTTCGTACGCAAGACAGCACATAAGCCTGCCGCACAGCCCCGATATTTTGCCGGGATTTAAAGAAAGTCCCTGGTTTTTGGCCATCTTTATGGATACCTTTTTAAAGTCGGGCATACAGCTGGCGCAGCAGCACTCTCTGCCGCACGGGCCGAGGCCGCCTACTATGCGCGTTTCGTCGCGCACGCCTATCTGCCTGAGCTCTATGCGCATATGGAACACCGCCGAAAGGTCCTTTACCAGCTCGCGGAAGTCCACCCTGCCCTCTGCAGTAAAGTAAAATATGACCTTGGCGCCGTCGAAGGTGAATTCGCAGTCCACAAGCTTCATATCCAGGCCGCGGGCGGCTATCTTTTCGGCAGCCGTCTTCATTGCGGGGGCGCGCCTCTCTTCGTTGTGCTTTACCTGCTCGGTATCCTTTTCGGTGGCGGCGCGAAGTACGGGCTTGAGGGGCGCGACGAGCTTTTCGTCCGGAATTTCGTGCACGGGCATGCACACCGTGGCGTACTCTGTGCCGCGCGCCGTTTCAACTATTACCCCTTCCCCCTTTTTGTAGTCGTTGCCTTCGGGGTCGAAATAGTAGAGCTTGCCGCCTTCCTTGAATTTTACTCCGATAATCTTTGCCATCTTTTATTCTCCTCTATTAGATTGAGCATCGCGCTGTTTATGAGCGCGGGATAGTATGCGTTGAATTTTAAATCGCGCAGGGCGCGGCAGAAAATTTCCGAACCGCGCACAAGCGTTGCCTCCTGCCAGAGCGAGGCAATTTTGCGCTCGTCCTCCTCGCCGCCGCCAAGTGTCTTTGCGCGCGCGGCCGCAAGGCAGAGCCTGGAACACTCGGCAATCACCTGTTTTTTGTACTTGCTGTCCCCCACGGCTGCCGCAACCGTACCGGCTGCGCCCGCGTCGGTGGCCGAAAGAATGGACATAGCCTCCGCCCTTACATCGGCAAACTGTCCGCCTGCGAGGGCAGACGCCACAGACAGCACCCCTCCGCAGCTCTCTGCGGCGAGGCGATTATACCTGCCGCCCGGCATGCTACGTTCGAGCGCGCCGAATATCTGTTCGGGCGTGAACGGCGATATCTCCAGAAGGCGCACGCGCGAGAGTATGGTTGTGAGCACGGGCGCAAGGCTGGCCGCGCCCAGAATAAAGCTTACCCCCTCGGGCGGCTCCTCTATGACCTTTAAAAGCTTGTTCTGCACGACGGCGGAACACTCTTCAAACGAGCTTATTATATATAGTTTTTTGCTGCCGTACGCTGGGCGCATGGCGCTGTCCTCTATGAGCGCAGAGGCCGCCTCGGCGTTGAATTTTTTGCCGGGTTCGGGATAGATGCGGCAGTCGGGAAAGACCTCGCGCAAAATCTGGCCGCCGAGCTTTTCCTCTGCCGATGTACCGAAAAAGCGCAGGGCGAATATTTTGAGCGCTTCGCGCAGGCAGGCGCTGTCTTCAAACGAAAGCATATAGGCATGGGCGAGCCTGCCCGCCTCGGCCTCGCGGCAGAAAATTTTGTATGCCGTGCTGTTCTCTATCAAAACCTTCATGCTTACCTCCGCCGTCTGCGGCATTTTATGCCGTCTTTTTCAATTGCCACGCACATATGCCGTCTTTTTTTAAGTTGCCCCGCACATATGCCGCGCCTCAAATGTCTGCGCCGCGGGCAAAACTGCAACTAAACGCTGTGCAAACCAACATTATATACGCATTATTTGCGGCATATTGCCGCGCGTTTTAGATTATTTTGTGCTGTTTTAAGATATTGTATATAACTTCCGCCGTCTGCCACTTGTTGCCGCCGCAGTCGACCTTTACTATGCGCTGCGGGTACTTCTCCGCCAGGGCGAGGTAGCCCTCGTACACCTTTTGGTGAAAGCCGAGGCCGAGCTGCTCCATTCTGTCGTCCTTGTCCGCGCCGTGCTTCCTTTTGAAGGCATCTTCGGGCGAAATGTTCAGAAAGAGCGTGACATCGGGCATAAAGTTTTTGAGCGCAAAGCTGTTTATACCCTCTATGAACTGCATATCCAGTCCGCGCGCATAGCCCTGGTAGGCGAGCGAGGAATCCACAAACCTGTCGCAGAGAACAAGCGTACCCTCCGCAAGCGCGGGCGCAACCTTTTCAGAGAGGTGCTGGGCGCGCGCCGCCGCATAAAGGAGAGCTTCGCACTCGTCGGTCATGGCGGTGTTTTTGCCGCTTAATATTATTTTGCGTATCTGTTCGGCAATCTCGCTGCCGCCAGGTTCGCGCGTGACTATGTGCTTTACTCCCTCTTTGCTGAGCCGCTCAGAGAGCAGCCTTATCTGCGTACTCTTGCCCGAGCCTTCACAGCCCTCAAAAGTTATGAACTTGCCATTCATTCTTCTTCACCACCTTGATTTTTCCGCCGCTCAGCCCGAATGTATGCTCGTTGCCGCCAAGCAGCTTTGCCGCCTCTTCAGAGATCATCTCGCCCGCGGCGACTATGGGCACGCAGGGCGGCATAAGTCCCGCGTTGCACGCGCACATTCTGCCTACGGCCTCCTGCGGGAGCACGTACTCTGCGGGCTGCGAAAGGGCGTACAGATAACTGTAATTGCGCTGGAATACGGGCAGCTTTTTGAGCGGTACATACGTAGAGCGCAGCTTCTTCTGCTTGAAAAGCCACTTCAGCGCGTTGCCAAGCGCCTTGAAATGCGCCTTCTGCGTGACGGGCGAGAGGTAAAACACTATATACCTGCCGTCTGCAAACTCCGCAAACACGCCGCGCTCTTCAAGTTTTTTTGCGGCGAGGCGGGCGTCTATGGTGAGCTTTGAGCAGTCCAGACAGAGCTTAGTCCAGTCTGCCGAGGGGTAGAAGTTAAGCTGCGGGAACTCGGCTTTAAAACTTTCGCACATGGCCTTTACCTCTGCCGTAAGCTCGGGATGGGCGGATATATACTTATAGCCGAACTCCACCGAGCCCATTATGGGGAAGGAGGGCGACGTCGTGCGGAAGAGCGAAAGCCCCTCTTCGAGCGCGGGCGCGAGCGAAAGGTTATTCAAAAACACCGCAGCGCCCTGAGTGAGCGCGGGCAAAGTCTTGTGGGCGCTCTCCGTCCACACATCGGCATACGCGCCGACATGCAGGTTGTCCTGCCCGAAGAGGTGTGCGCCGTGCGCGCCGTCTGCAAGCAGCAGTCTGCCGTTTGCGTGCAGCACCTCGGCGTAACGTTCTAGCGGGGCTATGTTGCCGTAGTAGTCGGGCGAGAGCGCTATCATGCCAAGAATATCGCCGTCCTTCTGCACCAACTCGGCAACCAGCTCGGCCGAGGGGGGAAGAAGCACGCCCTCGTTCTCCTCGCCCTGCACTATGACGGGTTCGAGGTGAAAGAGGCTGCAGGCGTTCCACACGCTCTTGTGGGAGTTGCGCGGCACTATTATTTTGCCGCCGCGGCCTTTTACCGCATACATCATGGAGAGTATGCCGCTTGTAGAGCCGTCGGTGGTGATATAGGCGCGCTTTGCGCCCGTAATTGCCGCCATATCGGCCTGAGCCTCGGCTATTGCGCCGCTCGGACTGCCCAGGTCGTCGGTGTAGGAGAGCTCGGTGACGTCTTCGCCGCAGAAATTTATAAATTTTGCCAGCGCCACACCGCCTTTGTGGCCGGGGGTGTGGAAACTTATATGCTTTTTATGACTTTTGATACAGTCGAAAATATGGTAATCAGACATAGATTTTTAAGTTGCGGACGCTTTTAAGATAAATATTTGCGCCTTTATGGGGTTTGCGCTTTTGCGCCCGCATAATTTTTATGAACGCCGCCGCAATAGGGGGTTGTTTTTTTTGCAGAGCCGACACGGGCGGGCTGACAAGGCCGCGTATATAGGGTTTACGCCTTTCACCACAGTAAAATGGCTGAATTAATTTAAATTTTCTACCCTTCCTTTAATTCCTCCCCTAAGCAAGGGGAGGTTTAGCCTCTGTACACCCCGCGCGCCAGTGCAATAAAACTTCAAATGACCGCCACATATGGCACAATTAATCACAATACAATGAGCAGGCCAACCGCAAAACAAGCAAATGTGTACAGCTGCAAGACGGCAAAGACCGCACAATGCTGAATAAATAAAAAAACGCGGGGCGGCTTATCGCCGCCCCACCTCATACCCAAAATATATTCAGTTTAATTTTAAACCGCGCGGAGCAAAATTAACCGCACGAAAGGAAAATCCCGTTAAGCGGCAGACATTTGCCGCACAGTATGCCGCAAATAATGGCCCTTAAATTATCGCCGACAGAGGAACTGGTTCCTCAAATCACGGAAAAATAAGATTTCGGCCAAAGCTTATTTTTCGTGAGCCCTTTTTATAAATTACTACGTGCGCAAGCAGGGTTTCCCTGCGCCAGCGCAACCCAATATGTCGCGTAAGCGAGCACACCGGAGGTGAATGTCGGCGATTATATAAACGTGGGCCCTTAAAATATCGCCGACAGAGGAACCTGGTTCCTCTAATCACGGAAATTTAAGCGCACGGCCTGCGCTCAAATTTCGTGAACCCACATTTATAAATTTTTACGTGCGCAAGCAGGGTTTCCCTGCGCCAGCGCAACCCAATATGTCGCGTAAGCGAGCACACCGGAGGTGAATGTCGGCGATTATATAAACGTGGGCGCTTAAAATATCGCCGACAGAGGAACCTGGTTCCTCAAATCACGGAAAAATAAGATTTCGGCCAAAGCTTATTTTTCGTGAGCCCTTTTTATTTCTTCGGCTTCATTGTGGGGAAGAGTATGACGTCCCTTATTGTGGGGCTGTCGGTAAGCAGCATTACCAGCCTGTCTACGCCCATTCCGAGGCCGCCCGTGGGGGGAAGTCCGTATTCGAGCGCGGTGACAAAGTCCTCGTCTACCTGCGCATTGCAGCCGGGCTCCTGCGCCCTCTTTTCGTTGACCTGCTTTACAAACCTCTCCTTCTGGTCGATGGGGTCGTTCAGCTCCGAGAAGGCGTTGCCGAATTCGTGGCGGCATATGAAGTATTCAAACCTCTCGGTAAAGGCGGGGTCAGAGGGCTTGCGCTTTGCAAGCGGCGAATTTTCCACGGGGTAATCGTAGATTATGGTGGGCTGAACGAGCTTGTCCTCTACAAACGCATCGAAGAGCGCAATGAGGACGTGTCCCTTTGTAGCCTTTTCACCCTCCTCTACCTCTGCGCCAAGCTGTTTTGCAACTGCGCGGGCGGCGGCATCGTCTGCCCACTCGTCGTAGTCGGCGCCGCAGTACTTTTTAACGGCCTCCTTCATGGTAAGGCGCGCCCAAGGTGCGCCCATATCTATCTCTGTACCCTGGTAGGTTATCTTATCCGTGCCGCACACATTTTTGGTTATGGTGCGGTACATATCCTCTATAAGGTCCATCATTCCCTTATAGTCGGTGTATGCCTGATACATCTCAACCGTGGTGAATTCGGGGTTGTGAAAGGCGTCCATACCCTCGTTGCGGAAGATACGGCCGACTTCGTACACGCGCTCCAGCCCGCCCACTATGAGCCTTTTAAGATAGAGCTCGGTCTCTATGCGCAGGTACATATCAATGTCCAGCGTGTTGTGGTGGGTTTTGAATGGACGCGCCGCCGCGCCTATTTCAAGCGTGGTTAAAATAGGCGTATCCACCTCGAGATAGCCGAGGTTGTCGAGGTAGCGCCTTATCTGGCTTATTATCTGCGAACGCTTTATAAATGTGTTCTTCACCTCGGGATTGACTATGAGGTCAAGGTCGCGCTGGCGGTACCTTATATCGGGATTGGTGAGGCCGTGCTGCTTTTCGGGCAGGGGACGGAGCGACTTGGAGAGCATCTCTATATGCGTGCAGTGCACGGAGATTTCACCCGTCTGCGTCTTAAATACAAAGCCCCTTACGCCCACGATATCGCCGATATCGTAGTCCTTTTTATAGGCCATGTAGTCCTCTTCGCCGACGTCGTCGCGCTTGACGTATATCTGAATGAGCCCGTCGCGGTCGGAGATATGCGAAAAGGAGGCCTTGCCCATAATTCTGCGGGACATGAGCCTGCCTGCAATGGAAACTTCCTTGCCTTCGAGATTTTCAAAATTGCTTTTTATAGAGGCGGAATTTGCCGTTACGTCGTACTTTACCTTTTCGTAGGGGTTTTTGCCCTCGGAAACAAGTTTTGCGAGCTTTTCGCGCCTGATTTTGGCCTGTTCAGCCAGTCTTTCGGCCTCCTCTTCTTCGGTGAGGGGCGGTAAATTCTGTTCGTCCATATATCCTCGTAAAAAAGCCGAATACTCGGCAGGTGTTGTATGATTTTTTAAATCGGTAATTCTAAAGGCGACGCCTTAAAGGTTTTTCAGGCAACAGAGAGGCTTTTTGCCCTTACCTTACCTTACCTTACTTTTGCCCTTACGCCCTTTAAAGTTGCGCCCGCCATACGCCGCAGGGCAAATTTGTCCCTTAAGGCCGTGGGCGGCCGTTCAGAGCAAAAAAGTTTAAGCTATTGCAAGAATTTTAAGCTGGTAGGAAGAGCCGTCGGGGCAGCTTACCGTTACCACGTCGCCGGTCTTGTGGCGCATGAGCGCAGAGCCGACGGGCGATTCGCTGGAGATACGGTTGTTCATTACGTCTACATCGGTGACGCTGGTTATGGTGTAAGTTTCCTTGTCGCCGAACTCGACGTCCTCCACCGTAACCTTGCTGTCGAGATGTACATAGGTATTGTCCGTTACCTCGGCTATGATGACGGCGTTTTTGATCTGATACTCAAGCTCTGCAATCTTGCCTTCGTTGGAGCGCTGCTCCTCCCTTGCCGCGTCGTACTCGGCGTTCTCCGAAAGGTCGCCGTGGCTGCGCGCCTCGGCTATGCGCTCGATAATTTCAGGGCGTTTTTCCTTTACAAGGTAATCAAGTTCCTTTTTTAAATCCTCGTAGTTCTTCTGAGTCATTTCAAAATACTGGTCTGCCATAAAACACTCCTATGCGGCAAACTTTCTGCATTGCAGAATTTTGCCTTTAAATATCTTTTTAAGGAAAGCGGGCGGCTGAAAATTTTTAAGGCGTACTCTACTCCCGTTTTCCGCAGTTTTTTAAGTTTTTGCGCGGTTTTTATGCGATTTGCTCTTCTTGCGCGCTCAGACAGTCAAATAACAAATGTGATTCCGCCCTTTTAAGGGGAATCACACCTAACACCACTATATTATATAGTTTGGCAAACAATTTGTCAAATAAATCGGCGCCGCGCAGGCAACTTTATTGGGCTAAAGCGCGCCCGCGCGCGGCAGCAAATACCGCGCCGACGCGCACATTACCCGCCGAGGGAGCACTCGCCCGATGGGCAACGCACGATATTTTACTTATAGCGCCGCGCGGAATTTTTCCGCTCAAAAGAAAAATTCCGCGCGGCAACCCAGCTCTTAATTAAATATACGCAAAGGTAAATCAAAAACTTAATTCTATACCCGCAAAGGCATAAAAAGATTAATTCAACGTCCGCAAGCAAGCGGGAAGAATTTATTTTATGCCGTCTATAAACTGTTTTATGCGCTCGATTGCCTCGGCAAGCTGCGCCATGGCGGTTGCGTACGAACAGCGCACGTGCTGCGCGCCCGCCTCGCCGAATGCGTCGCCCGGCACTACCGCCACCTTTTTCTGCTGCAAAAGTCGCGTTGCAAACTGCTCGCCGTCCAGCCCCGTTCCGCCCACCCAGGGGAACACATAGAACGCGCCCTTGGGTTCGAAACACTTAAGCCCCATAGAATTGAAGGCGTTTGCCATAAACCTGCCGCGCTGTTTATACTCCTCGCGCATCTCTTCAACGGTGGCAAAGCCGTCGGTAAAACCTTCAGAGAGCGCCTTGTCGGCGGCGTGCTGGCTCATTCGGGGCGCGCACATTATGGCATACTGATGTATTTTGAACATTGCCTCGTCTATGTCTGCGGGCGCGCACACAAATCCCACGCGCCAGCCCGTCATTGCAAAGGCCTTTGAAAAGCCGTTTATAAGCACGGTGCGCTCGGCCATGCCGTCTATCGCGGCAATGGAGGCGTGCCTGCCCGTGTAGGTGAGTTCGGCATAGATTTCGTCCGATATTACAAGCAGGTCGCGCGCCTTTATGCAGGGCGCTATCGCCTCGAGCTGCTCCCTCGTCATTATAGCGCCCGTGGGGTTGTTGGGGTAAGCAAGTATTATCGCCTTGGTTTTTGGAGTGCAGGCCGAAGCAATAAGTTCGGGCGTGACAATAAATTCGTTCTCCGCCGAACAGTTCAGCGCTACGGGCGTGCCGCCCGCCATATATACGAGGGGCGCATACGATACATAGCAGGGCGAGGGCACGAGAATTTCGTCCCCCGGGTCGCACACGGCGCGCATGACGAGGTCTATGCCCTCGCTTGCGCCGACGGTTACTATGGTATGCTCGGGCGAGTACTTTACGCCGAAGCGCTCTTCAAGATATCGGCAGATATTTTCGCGCAGTTCTGCAAGGCCGCGGTTGGCGGTATATTGCGTCAGACCGCGCTTTATCGAGCGCACGGCGCAGTCGCGTATGTTCCAGGGCGTGACGAAGTCGGGCTCGCCCACGCCGAGGGAAATTGCGCCCTTCATCTCTGAAACTATATCAAAAAATTTGCGTATGCCGCTCGGTTTGAGGCCTGCGGCGCGGGTGTTTACAAAATTTCTCATAGCGCCCCCTTACGGCTGAACGCTCAGCCTGCGGCTGGCTTCGTCCTCCATGAGCGCGCCCTCGACCTTATACTTTTTGAGTATGAAGTGCGTGGCCGTGGAAATTACGTTTTCGTAGGTGGATATGCACTCGGACACAAAGCGCGATACTGCGCGCAGAGAGGCGCTCTCCACAATGACGGCGAGGTCGTACGCGCCGCTCATAAGGTAGAGGTTTTTAACCTCGGGGTGGGCGGCAATCTCCTTTGCTATGCCGTCGAAACCGCAGCCGCGCATGGGGGTTACCTTTACCTCTATCAGAGCCTCCACCCTGTCGTCCTCGGCGAGGTCCTCGTTGACTATCGCGGTGTACTTGACGATTACGCCTTCGGTCTCAAGTTCCTCCACCGCCCTTTTGACCTCTTCGACAGACACGCCGAGCATGGCGGCAAGCACGTCTGCCGAAAGACGGGAATCCTCCTTTATGAGGGCGAGCACATCTTTTTTGATTTTATTCATAATTAACCCCTGAGCCGCGGCAAAAATGCGCATTTTTTTATAAAAATGGCGTGCCGCATACATTTTTATTATAAATTATTTATAATATATTAACCGTTCCTGCAGATTTTGTCAAATAAAATTTTTTTGCGGCCGCGTAGGGGTGGCCTTGCACCTCTTTTTTCGCCGCGCGGTGGTTGGACAAAGTGCTGAGTGATGTGTGCTTGTGGGTGGCGCGCGGTGACATACAAAAAAGCATATTTTATTTTTTTGCGCACGCGGCGTGATTTATATTTACAACCAACGGCTTTTTGGTTTATACTTTTTAAGTACTTAAACCTCGAGGTAAATTAAATGATAAAAATCTGGGGCAGAATAGAAAAGGACCACAAGATAGTAAGGCAGGTCGTATATGAAAACGACGACAGAATGGAGTGGCACAACTTTTTCAAGTACCTGGCAGACGTGTGCGAAGAGCTGGACATAGGCACGCCCATACTTTTAAAGACGCACATATTCAACTACGCAAAGTTCAACCGCGTGACATTTTTGCCGCGCGACTTTGCCGAGCCCGTAAAGTTCGACAAGCTTATTTTAGAGAACATTTTAAGGTGATTTTTTGCGCCCTGCCGCAAATGCCGTTTATTACGGCATATATGCCGCCCTATTTTGTCGGAAAATGACTGTTTCACGTTGAACGCCGCGCGCAGGAATGCGCGCGGCGTTTTATGTTGCGGCACAGAGTGTAAATTTTTCAGTGGACTTGACTTGCCGCACGCTCTTTAAGAAGTGGAGCTCCACATTGCAGTTGCGGTGCGGGCGCGGCCAATATCTGGCCGCG
>DVNE01000016.1 GCA_018714625.1 Candidatus Coproplasma excrementigallinarum | reverse complement strand
TTTACGGGTAGCGAGCAATAAGCGCAGCGACTGGCAGGTCGACATATGAGCGCGTGGCGCTCGGACTAGTAGACTAGGGCTATGCCCGAAAATGAAGAACCTCCCGCTTAGCGGGAGGGTTTCTTTTTGGCGTCAGTCGTCTGTAAAATGTTGTTTTGCACTTCGCTTGCGCCGCCCGCGCACTTTGCCCGCGCCACGCCTGCACACGGTTTTGCCCCGTCCCGCACGCGCCCCGCATTGCCCTTTCCGCACGCGCCCAGTTTCGCCTGTTGCGCTTGCGCCCTCTTTGCTCTGTCACTTTATAAAGTAACAAAAGTGTGCGTTAATACTCACAAAAAAGCTCAAAAAAACAAAATTCGTTCAAACATTTGTCAAATCAGGTTAAAATATGTATAATTGAATAGAAAATTACATTCAGGTCAAAAATCAATATGCGTGCTTGGTATGCGCGCGTTTTTTTGTCCTGAAAGGAGTGCAGTTATGTCAAAGATTTCCAAAAGGGTTTCAACAATCTCCCCCTCAATGACGCTTGCAATGTCTGCAAAGGCCGCCGAGCTCAAGGCCGCAGGAGAAAACGTCATATCATTCGGCGTGGGCGAACCCGACTTCAACACCCCCGCGCATATCGTTCAGGCCGCCAAGGACGCCCTCGATAAGGGCTACACAAAGTATGTGGCCGCTGCAGGTCTGCCCGCTCTTAAAAAGGCTGTCTGCAAAAAGTTCAAGGAGGATAACGGCCTCGATTACGAGCCCTCCCAGATTATAATTTCAAACGGCGCAAAGCACTCCATATTCAATGCCGTGTTTGCCACCATAGACCCGGGCGACGAGGTAATAATCCCCGCCCCCTACTGGCTCACCTATCCCGAGGTGGTAAAGTGCTGCGGCGGCGTGCCCGTGTTCGTGTACGCCACCAAGGAGCAGGGCTTTAAGGTTACGGCCGCTCAGATAGAGGCCGCCGTAACTCCCAAAACCAAGATGCTCATATTCAACAGCCCCAACAACCCCACGGGCGCCGTCTACTCTGAGGAGGAGATAAGGGCGATTGCCGCCGTCTGCGAAAAGCACGACATCCTCGTCCTCGCCGACGAAATTTACGAAAAACTTATCTACGGCGGACAGAAGCACTTCTCGATAGGCAGCGTTTCGCCCAAGATGAAGGAGCTTACAATAACGGTCAACGGCGTATCCAAGTCCTATGCAATGACAGGCTGGAGGCTGGGCTATCTTGCCGCCGCACCCGAAATTGCCAAGGCAATATCCTCGTTCCAGAGCCACGCAACTTCAAACGTCAACACAATGACGCAGTACGCTACGCTCGCCGCGCTCGAAGGCCCTACCGCGCCCATGGAGGAAATGGTAAAGGCATTCGCCGCCCGCCGCGACAGAATGGAAGAGCTGCTCGAAAGTTATAAGCCCCTCGGCCTCGACTATGTAAAGCCCGAAGGCGCGTTCTATGTAATGATAGTGTGCGAAAGCCTGTACGGCAAGAGCTACGAAGGCAAGAAGATAGGCGGCAGCATGGACGTATCCGAGCTGCTCCTCTCCGAGGCAAAAGTGGCCGTTACCCCCGGCATATGCTTCGGCGACGACAGCTGCATCCGCGTTTCCTATGCCCTCTCCATGGCCGATATGGAGGAGGGACTTGCGCGCATTGCCGAGTTCGTAAAAAAGGTTAAGTAATAATCGCGCTCTCCTGAATAAAGTGCGCTGTCGTTGTCAGACAAAAAAACGCCTGTCGTTGTGAGGTTTGCGCAGAACAGGTATTATATGGCGGCGAGCATCCAATTTTTTGCAGTTATGGCATAAACCGGCGCGTATTTTGTGCATATTTGGCGCATAAACGTACACAGCGTGAATTATTTTTAAAAAATTTATTTAAATTTTGTCAAAGCTATTGAAATTCCTCCCGTTTGCTGATAAAATAGAATAAAGGACAATTCAATGTTGTCCGGAACAGGAGGTTAAATATGATCAAAATCATAGCAGGCGCAAAAGGCGCCGGCAAAACCAAAAAGCTTATCGACGCGGCAAATAAGGACGCGGCTTCCGCAAAGGGTGTTCTGGCGTTCATAACCGATACCAAGAGGTATATGTACGATTTGAACCGCGCGGTAAGATTTATTGACGTGACCGATTATAAGATTGCCGGTGAAGACGCTCTCTGCGGATTTGTCAAGGGCGTAGCCGCGGGCAACCACGATTACGAATATATCTACATAGACGGCATTGCGCGCATTGCGGGCAAAGAACTTTCTGAAATGGCAGGCATATTCTATATGCTTGAAAAGCTTGCGGCAGAAAATAACATAGTCATAACCATCACCTGCAGCTGCCCTGCAGAGGAACTGCCCGATTTTATTGCAAAATACGCCTGAAATTCTTTTGCATGATATTCAGGGGCGCAATTTTTTGATTGCGTCCCTTATTTTACCATTTAAATCGCCGCGTAAATCGCGGACTACGGAGGAGCAAAGATGAACTTTATAAGTACGCGCGGCGGCGAAAAAGTTACCGGGGCACAGGCCATAGTCAAGGGATTGGCTGAAGACGGCGGTCTGTTCGTGCCCGAAAAATTCCCTCAGGTAACGAGGGAGGAGCTTGAGGGCATGCTGTCCATGAGCTACCCCGAGAGGGCGGCGGCAATCATAGGCCGCTACCTCGACGAGTACGACGGCGGCGAGCTGCTCTCTGCGCTGGAGGCAGCCTATTCCAAGTTTGAAGGCGACCCCGCGCCGCTTGTAAAGATAGAGGAAAATATCTTCATGCTCGAGCTCTGGCACGGCCCCACCTGCGCCTTCAAGGATATGGCGCTCACCGTGCTGCCCTACCTTCTGCGCAAGGGCTGCGACCTCTGCGGCATAAAGGATACCGTGCTCATACTAGTTGCCACATCGGGCGATACGGGCAAGGCTGCGCTTGAGGGCTTCAAGGACGCCGAGGGCGTAAAGATAATGGTGTTCTACCCCGACGACGGCGTATCAAAGATGCAGAAGCTGCAGATGTGCACCCAGGAAGGCTCAAACGTGGACGTGCTTGCCGTCAAGGGCAACTTCGATGACTGCCAGTCTGCCGTCAAGCAGATTTTTTCAAGCGAGGAGTGCGCAAAGCAGCTCGCGCAGAAACACGTCATTCTCTCGTCTGCCAATTCAATAAATTTCGGCAGGCTCGTGCCGCAGATAGCCTACTATTTCTCTGCATACCTCGATATGGTGAGCGGCGGCCAGATAGAGATGGGCGAGCAGATAGATTTTACCGTACCCACGGGCAATTTCGGCAACATACTTGCCGCGTACTATGCCAAAAAGATGGGTCTGCCCATACGCAGACTGCACTGCGCGTCCAACCTCAATAACGTGCTCACCGACTTCCTCTCTCAGGGTGTGTACGATATTCACCGTCCGTTCTACAAAACGACTTCCCCCTCGATGGATATACTCATATCCTCCAACCTCGAAAGGTTGCTCTTTGAAATATGCGGCAGGGACAGCGCGCGCACGGCTGCGCTTATGCAGTCGCTCAAGGACAAGGGCGAGTATAAAGTAACCGATGAGGAGCGCGCAAGGATAGCCGAAACTTTTGACGGCGGCTTTGCCAACGAGGACGAGGTTGTTGAAACTATATACGACCTCTTCCTTGACACGGGCTATACAATGGATACGCACACCGGTTGCGCAATGAAGGTGGTCAACGACTGGTTCTACAAGAATAAAAAGGATACTATAAAGATGGTGGTGGTATCCACAGCCAACCCCTACAAATTCCCTCAGGACGTGCTGTATGCAGTAACGGGCAACGACGTAAAGGACAGTTTCAAGGGCATAAAGCGTCTGCACGCCGCAACGGCCATGGCCGTGCCCAAGAGCCTCTCTGCCCTGCGCGATAAGCCCGTGCGCTTTACAAAGACCGTCAAGCGCGAAAATCTGTTTGAAGAAATTTTGCAATTCGTTCAGAGCTGAGTTTTCTGTTCAGTCTGAACATGCAGTTTAAATCAGTTTGAATACGCAGTTAAAAGCAGGCACTCTGCCTGCTTTTTTTATTGCCTTAATTGCCCGCATTAAAAGATTTTTTTTGGGGGGGGGAATATGCCATTAAAAAATATTATTTAATTACAAAAAAATAATTAAATAAATGATTTATTTTTAAAGGTTATCCGCCTGCATATTTATATTATGTCTGAAAACGGTATTGCAAATAAAATTTTGCTCAATTTGGTGCAGCTTTTGGCTACGGACTGCCGCCGCGCCGCTCTCTTTTGCGGGTGACGCTCTTTAAAATACAAAGTTTTATTTGCGTAAATTTTAACTTCCTGGCGGCTAAGCAGTCGTTTTTTGCCGTTTTTTACAATAATTTTACAAATACTTGTGAAAAATTTTGGAAATAATCTCCACAAACGCAAAATTTGTGATATAATGGTTAAGGATAAATGCGGCGTTAAATGCGCTCACCGCGTATGCCGCGCCGCCCTTTGATTGTGTATAAAATTTTTCGCGTTTTTTAGCGCGTCTGGAGAAATAAGGATGAGAATAGGTATTCTTACGAGCGGGGGCGATTGCCCCGGGCTCAACGCTGTTATGCGCGGTTTCTGCAAATACTGCTTCAACAAAATGAAGGACGTGGAAATTTACGGTTTCCTCGAAGGTTATGCGGGACTTATCGAAAAGAATTACAGGCAACTCTTTCCTGCCGACGTCGAGAATATTTTAGACCTCGGCGGCACAATCCTCGGCACTTCCCGCCAGCCTTACAAGCTTATGACGGTCAAGGAGGGCGAAGGACCCACAAAGCTTCAGCAGATGGTGGAAAACTACAAAAAGCTCAAGCTCGACCTGCTTGTCACGCTCGGCGGCGCGGGCACGCACAAGACGGCCTCGCTGCTCTCGGTAGAGGGGTGCAACGTCATAGGTCTGCCCAAGACCATCGATAACGATATTTACGGCACGGATATCACCTTCGGTTTCCACACCGCGGTCGATATTGCTGCAGGTGCGTTGAAGCGCATTCGCACCACTGCCGACAGTCACAGCCGCGTGTTCTTTGTAGAGGTTATGGGCAACAAGGTCGGCTGGCTCACGCTCTATTCGGGCATAGCCGCAGGCGCCGACATAATTCTCCTGCCCGAAATCCCCTATGACGAGGATAAGCTCGCCGAATATGTGGCTGCAAAGAAGAACGGCGGCGCTCGCTCCATCGTAGTTGCCGTGGCGGAGGGCGTAATGAGCAAGCTCGAAGCCTCAATGACCAAGCGCGAGCGCAAGGAGTACCTTGCCGCATTCGGCGGCGCAACGGCGGCGGAGAGGCTTTCAACCGTTATATCGCAAAAGACGGGAATGCAGTGCCGTGCCACCGTGCTCGGCCACATTCAGCGCGGCGGCGAACCGTGCGCCTACGATAAATTCATATCCACCGAAATAGGCGCATACGGCGCGCACCTTGCCGAAATTGGCAAGTACGGCGTAACGGTATGCGTGCGCAACAACAAGCTCGGCTATAATATGCTCGTCGATATAGCAGGCCGCACAAAGCGCGTGCCCGCCGACGGACAGCTCGTGCTTCTCGCCAAGGATATGGGCATATATTTCGGCGAGTGAGTTTGAGGCAAATGTTTTTCAGGACGCAGCGTCTTAAAAGGCAGTGCTTAAAAATTTATCCGCACCCGCAGCGGGTGCAAAAGCGGTCTCCGCGCAACGGCATAAACTGCCTGCGTGACTTCAGGAGAGCGTAAATCGGCGGTCGGGCGCATATGAGAGAGCAAAATTTTATTCTGCGACCTGACAGCTTTAAATAAGCCTGAAAGGCCTTACAGCCCTCGGCTGCCTCAAGGCCTTAAAACAGAAATACCCACACAAAAGACTTTTTCAGGCAAGGGACTTTGCGTGAACACATTCTCGGAGGAAAAAAAGAATATGTATGCAGTTATAGACATAAGCTCCACCAGCGTTTCAATGCTGGTGTGCGGCAAGGACGGCAGGCCCTCTTATAAATTCAGGGAGAGCCTTTCGGCAATCAGCTTTACCGAGGGCGGTAAGCTCAGCGAGCACGGCGTCGAAAAGATATGCGATAAGATAGCCGTATTCCAGGACCAGTGCAAAAAATTGGGAGTAGAGGTGCTGTATGTGCTCTCTACCGCGGCAATGCGCTTTATAGATAACGCCGACGAAGTGCTCGGTGCAATCCGCACGCGCACGGGCGCCGTTGTGAACCAGATAGACGGCGACACCGAGGCATACTGCGACTGCGTTGCCAACGAAAAGTTCCGCGCCATGGCAAGCCCCGTCATAATAGATATAGGCGGCGCCAGCATAGAGATGTGCGACCTCACCAAGAGCGGGCGCGAGGGTATGTATTGCCTCAACTTCGGCGCGCTCACCCTTCAGCGCAAGTTTGTAAAGAGCGTATATCCCGATAAAAACGAGTGCGGCAAAATCAAAAAATACCTCAAAAAGGCGTTTGCCAAGGCAGACGTACCCGTATTCGAGGGCGGCACGGCCGTGCTTGTAGGCGCTACCAACCGCTCCATCTACGAAATTTACCGCGACTACTACGATATAGAAGTCTCAGAGAATATGACGATAGAGCGCGACAAGCTCAAAAAGCTCGCCAAAAAGCTCATAGAGGCGCCCGACCGCTCGCACCTGCTCATAAAGAACGCGCCCGAAAAGATATATTTCATAGTCGTGGCGCTCATAACGCTCGTTCAACTCTTAAAGAAGTACGGCTTTGCAAGCATTGCCGTATCCGACTACGGCGTAAAGGAGGGCTTTTTGAAGCTCGTGCAGGACGGCGAACTCAAGGCGGAAATTTCTCCGTTCTTCCCCGAAAGACCCGTCAAGGAGATTAAGTCGGTGGAGGAGCTTGCCGAGCACATAAAGCTCAGGCAGAAGGTCGGCAAGCCCGCCAAGAAGGCCAAAAAGGAAGATGAGGGCGCAGAAAAGGCCGAAGATAAAGCCGCCGAAGACGGCAAGGCCGAGGCCGCCCCTGCCGCTCCCGCCGCTGAAGAGGGCGCAAACAACTGATTTTAAAATTGCGGTCTGACCGAATGGAGCTGCGCGGCGGAAAAGCAGGGCATATTTTCGGCGCAAACGGCGCCTATATAAAGGCGCGGCGGCTCTCAACACAACGCGCGGCCCAACACAATTTTATAAAAAATGACGGCAAACTCAATGCAAAGGCATATATATCGCGGCTGAACATTTATTGCTGAACTTTGCTGCGTAAAAATATACGCGGCGCGCGCGGAGCGCGCGCCGCCTTAAAGGAAATTATGGCAAACGATAAATCACCTGTTAAGCTTATCAGGGGAGTATATGTGAACCGCGAATTTTCGTGGATAAAATTCAACCTGCGCGTACTCGAGCAGGCCTCGGACGAAGATACTCCCGTACTCGAAAGGGGAAAATTCCTCTCTATATTCACATCCAATCTCGACGAATTTTTCATGGTGCGCATGGGCAGCCTCTACAACGAAGATAAGGTCCGCCCCGACGCGCGCGACAACAAGACCAAGCTCACATTCGGCATGCAGCTCAACGCCATAGCCGAAAGAGTGCCCCGCCTTTACGAAATGCGCGAGCACGTCTTTACCCACTTCAAGCGCGACCTGGCGGAGGAGGGCATAAATCTGCTCACCTGGTCGCAGCTCTCCGAGGGCAGAAAGGAAGAGCTGACAAAGATGTTCAACGCCAAGGTGCTGCCCCTTCTTTCGCCCATGGTCATAGACGCAAAGCATCCTCTGCTGCGCTTTGAAAATCTGCGCTGCTATATGCTCTACAAGCTCAAAAAGAACGACCATGTAATGATAGGCGTGATGGAGTTTTCCGATAAGCTCGACTCCATGTACCGCTTTGCGGGCGGCAAAAAGTTCAGCTTTATAACCATGGAGGAGATAATCCGCAACCTCGGTTACCTCGCCTTCCCCGGCTATACCGCCACCTCGTCCATGATGATAAGGGTTACGCGCAACGCCGACTTTGAAACCTACGTCGAAGACGCCGACATGGAGTACAACAACGACTTCTCGCAGTACATGAAGAGCAAGGTGGAGACGCGCTTTATTCAGAACGCCATCAGGCTGGAGGTATTCGGGGAGAGCAAGTCGCTCATGAAGTTTGTCACCGAGGCGCTCGGCATAGAGCAGAACCTCATATACAAGGTGCGTTCAAACTTCAGCTTCAAATATCTTTTCAGCCTTCCCAGGCGACTGGATAAGGAGCTGGCGGCAAAACTTTCGTACATTCCCTTCAAACCGAAGATTTCAGAGCGCCTTCAGAACGCAACCTCAATGATAGACGAGGTGCGCAAAAAGGATATACTTTTAAGGTACCCGTTCGAGAGCATGGAGCCGCTCATAAAACTTCTGAATGAGTGCGCCGAGCGCAAGGACTGCCTCTCCATAAAGATAACCATATACCGTCTTGCCGACCATTCGCGCATAGTCGAAGCATTGAAGCGCGCCAGCGAAAACGGCATAGACGTAACCGTCGTAATCGAGCTGTGCGCAAGGTTCGACGAGGAGAACAACCTCTATTTTGCGGGTCAGCTGCACGACGCGGGCTGCAACATAATCTACGGAATGGAAAACTATAAAGTCCATTCCAAGATAATCTCCATAGTATTTTCCGACGAAGAGCACGGCATAAGCTACATCACCCACCTGGGCACGGGCAACTATAACGAAAGTACTGCAAAGCAGTATACCGACCTCAACATAATAACGGCGGACAGACACATAGGCGAGGACGGCGCCGCATTCTTCCGCAATGTCTCCATATCCAATGCCGAGGGCGACTACACCCGTCTGCAGATAGCGCCCGTGTACTTCAAGCATAAAATTCTCGAGTGCCTTGACGGAGAAATTGAAAAGGCCAAGGCGGGCAAAAAGGGCGTATTTATCGGCAAAATGAACAGCCTCACCGATAAGGTGATAATCGATAAACTTATCGAGGCCTCGTGTGCGGGCGTGCAGATAAAGCTGATAGTGCGCGGCATATGCTGTTTCCTTCCCGGCAAGGCGGGCAAGACGGAGAATATAAGCGTAATAAGCATAGTCGGCAGGTTCCTCGAACATTCGCGAATCTACTGCTTCGGAGAGGGCAAGGACAGAGTAATGTATATCTCTTCGGCGGACCTCATGACGAGGAATACGGACAGGCGCGTAGAGATTGCCACGCCCGTGCTCGATAAAGATATAGAGAACGAAATCTATAAGATGCTCGAGGTAATGCTGGCTGATAACGTCAACGCGCGCAGATTGCTCCCCGATGGCACATACGAGCGCGTGACCGAGGGCGACAAAAAAATCGACTCTCAGGACTATTTCTTAAAGCACGTTTAATCGTGCGGCTATATAGGCGCGCAGGCTGAACGGAGCTTTAAGCGCGTAGATTTTTTGCGTATTCTGTCAAATTATAGATTGAAAATAAATTGATATACAAAAAACGCGCTTGGAGCGCGTTTTTTTGTGTAATTGGGGATTTATACAGGCTTGCCCGCGCCAGCTCTCCTTAAAAATGGAGGCACTATTGCGGTGAAAATGCCCTTGCCCATGGCCAATAAATGCGGCAGAGATTGCCGATTATAGTGCAATGTGCCTTAATTTTATCTGTACATCATAGTTCTTTAACAATGACGGTTTATAATTAAACTATAAGGCAATGGCTTGCAATTCAAGGTGCAGCAATGCACCGCACGGCAAAAAGGCGAACAATGCGCGCACTGCGGCGCAGACAGTCTGCTGCCGTGAATTAAGCGGGCGCTCAAAATTTTATACAAATTCGGAGAAATTATGGATAAGAGGGAAAACCTGCCGATGTACGGCACATTTGAAGCAACGCTCATAAGTACAATCGCCTCGGGTGACGTCGCGCACGTGCGCGACGCGCTTGAGAAGTTCCGCAGACTGATGTCTTACTATCGCTGCGCCATAATGGAGGTGGAAACAAAGTTCAGGGTTCTGGACGAGCAGTTCTCCTCCCGCCACGAGCGCAACCCGATAGACACCATAAAGACGCGGCTGAAGTCGCCAGAAAGCATACTTGAAAAGCTTGAAAGGCGGGGGTATGAAAAATCTATTTCGTCGATAGAGCGCAACCTCAACGACGTAGCGGGCGTGCGCGTAATCTGTCCGTTCAAGGACGACATATATATGCTTGCCGACTGTCTTTTGCAGCAGGACGACGTGCGGCTGATAGTCGCCAAGGACTACATAAAAAATCCCAAGCCCAACGGGTACAG
>DVNE01000015.1 GCA_018714625.1 Candidatus Coproplasma excrementigallinarum | reverse complement strand
TTAAATTTTTTATACATATAAATTTTTAAGGAGGAAATTTCCATGAACAAAGTAAAAAAGGCAGTGGTAGCGGTTGCAATAGCCGCGGTATCGGTGGCAACGCTTGCAGCGGTAGGCTGCGCAGGCGGCGGAGCAGAGATTGACGGCACATATCGCTATCTCACCTGCACGCCATCAAAGATAGAGCAGGGCTGGCTTACGCAAAACATCTACGGCGGTCTAACTACTGCCAGCAATAACACCTATTCGGGCTATGCCGCAGTACTTTCTATGTACTCTTCCGACGGCACAACTTACAGCCCCGCATACAGCACCTGGGCAAATGTTTATGGTTCGTTTGAGGTGGTAGCCGAGGACGATACTCTTCAAGAGACCACAATCAAGATTACTACCGTGGACAGAGTGGACGGCAATGGCGAGACTTATACCTACGATCAACTAAGCGAAAAAGCAAAGGCGGCTGCGGATGCGCTCATAGGTACCGAGATTATTCTTACAAGCGATTATCAGCTTGAAGAACTGCCTTTTATCGATATGGCTGGGGCGTTCTCAACTTATGTCGGTTAATGGCGGTCTGATACCGGTTAATTCCATCTGTATTGGATTAAGTTTACAAAAATAATATCGGAGAATAATGATGAAATCCAATTTAAGAAACAGCATCCTGCGCGGAGTATCCTCCGTGGCGATGTTCCTGTTCGTCGTCTCCATATTCGGGGGCATAGTGGCAAACGCCAATGCCGGCGGCATAAACAACTTCCTCGGCATAAGCTCTGCCACAACGCCTTCGGGCGACGGCGAAACGCGTTTTGAAAGCAGCTACGGCGAACTTTCAGACGAAAACCTTGCAAAACTCATTGCGGACGAGATGGACTATGCCGCAGAACAGCTCGAAGAGGGCTCTGTGCTCTTAATGAACAACGGCGCACTGCCCCTTGCCGAGGACGAGCGCAACGTAACGCTCTTCGGCAGAGCGAGCGCGGACATACGCTACCGCAACTCCAACGGCGGCGGCTCGGCAGACCCCGCCCGCGAAATAAATATGAAAAAGGCGTTCAACGACGCGGGCTTCACCATAAACGACGATCTGTACAACGCCTACGCCTCAAGCTCCACCCAGCGCGTGAAGGCGGGCGACGAAACTGCCTCGATAGGCGAGGAAAAGAAGGAGTTTTATACCGCAGCCCTGCGCAAAACGTTTGCCGACCACAACGACGCGGCGATAGTAACGCTATCCCGCTGGGGCGGCGAGGGCACGGATATGTCGCTCAAGGACAGCGAGGGCGTGAGCCAGCTCGCTCTGCACCCCACCGAGCGCGACCTGCTGACAATGATTAAGGACAGCGGCGATTTCGATAAGATAATCGTGCTCATAAACAGCGTATATCCCCTCGAGCTTGGCGAGCTTGCCGACTACGGCGTAGACGCCTGCCTGTGGATAGCCAACCCCGGCTACTACGGCCTGCCCGGCGTGGTCAACGTGCTTACGGGCGCGGCAAATCCCTCGGGCCGACTGGTGGATACATATGCCGCCGACGCCGACTCCTCGGCCTCAATGCAGAACTACGGCACCAACGCAATGGTGTTCACCAACAGCTCTGAACTTGCCCCTCACGAACAGAAGTACGTTGTGTACCAGGAGGGCATATATGTGGGATATAAGTACTACGAAACGCGCTATGCCGACGCCGTGATGGGCATTGGCAATGCGAGCGGCAGTGCGGGCATATATGCATCTGAGGGCAACAGCTGGAACTATGCGGACGAGGTGGTATTCCCCTTCGGCTACGGCCTTTCGTACACCACTTTCGAGCAGACGCTCGACAGCGTGACGTATGACGAGGAGACCGATACCTTCACCGCCACGGTGACCACCACCAACACGGGCGAAGTTGCGGGCAAAGTGCCCGTAGAGCTGTACGTTCAGCTCCCCTACACGGCGGGCGGCGTTGAAAAGTCGGCCATTCAGCTGATAGCCTACGACAAGACGGATATATTGCAGCCCGACGCCAGCGAGGTGAGCACCATAACTTTCGACCGCTACCTCATGGCCAGCTACGACATGAACGCGCACGAGGGCAAGGGCGGCTATATACTCGACGCGGGCATCTACTACTTTGCAGTGGGCGACGATGCGCACGACGCGCTCAACAACGTGCTTGCCGCGCGTGAATTCACCGGACTTTACGACCCGTTCGGCGAGGCTGTAGCAGGCGATACGAACTGCGTAAAGACTTACGAACTTGCCGAGCTTGACGATACATCCTATATCCAGTCGCAGTACACCGACGCCGAGGTGCATAACCTCTACGACTTTGCCGACGTGAACTACTACTACGACGAGCCCGTCGTGCAGTACCTTTCGCGCAGCGACTGGCAGGGCACTTTCCCCCAGCGCGTAACGCTCACCGCCAACGATACGGTAAAGGCGGCGCTCGAAACTTCCAAACTGGATATAAAGCAGGGCACCAAGCCGCTCAGCGAAGTGACTTACGAACAGCCCAAGACGCTTTCGCTGGCAGATATGTGGGAAGTACCCTTCGAGGACGAACGCTGGACAACGCTCGTTCAGCAGCTCTCCATTGAAGAGCTTGCCCTGCTTGTAAACGAATACTACGGCCAGGACCCCGTAAATACTGTGGGCAAGCCTGCAACGGTAACTTCCGAGGGCTCTGAGGGCGTAAGCCTCAACTATCTCTTCGGCGACAAGGGCATATCCACGGGCTACGCCTCCAACACGCTCGTTGCGGCAACGTGGAATCACGAATTGCAGTATAAGCACGGCGATTTCTATGCCGAAGACGCGCTCTATGCGGGCGTACACACCATGCACGGCCCCGGCGCAGGCACGCACCGTTCGCCCTACAGCGGCCGCAACGCCGAATACTTCTCTGAAGACGCAATGATTTCATACTATTGCGGCAGGAATATAGAGGAGGCAATGGGCGCAAAGGGACTTGCCAACAACTACAAGCACTTCTTCCTGAACGACCAGGAGAACGGCAGGCAGGGCATAGCCACGTTCTCCAACGAGCAGGCCATACGCGAGATATACCTGCGCGCATATGAGGGCGGCCTGACTTCGGACGGCGGCCTCGCCATAATGACCTCTTACAACCGCATAGGCTGCATATATATGGCGGCGGAGCCCGTAACTCAGTACGACCTTCTGCGCGGCGAGTGGGGGTATGAAGGCTATCTTATGACCGACTACATCCAGGGGGGCGAATACTCCGTTACGCTTGACGCGCTGATGAACGGCACCAACATCTTCGGCGGCAACGACCGCTCCACCGAGATACTTCAGCTCGTGCTGCGCAACCGCAACACCAGCGGCGAACTTGTGGAAAAGATGCAGGAGAGCGCGCACCGTATTCTGTGGACATACTCCAAGACCTCAATGATGAACGGCCTCACCGGTGACCAGACCTTCAGCACCACAAGACAGTGGTGGCAGAACGCCATACTGGGCGCACAGATAGCTCTGGGAGTAGTAACCGTGGCGGCCATAGGCGCGTATGTATTCTTCCAGTACTTCAAAAAGGAGAAAGCTGCGGTATGAAATGGCTTAAAATAAAGGATAAGAGCATAGGATTTTACCTCGACCTGGTTGCGGCGGTACTGCTGATTGTCACGCTTGCGATAGGTTCAAGCGGCGGTCCTCTTCTAAACAACACCAACTTCGGCGCCGATATGATAGTGGTGGTAGTGCTGTGCGTACTGCTTGCGGTTGCGCCCCTCTTCCACAAACTGCGTTTCTGGTCGCTGTTGCCTGCGGCGTGCTCGTTTGTATCGCTCGGCATAGTATTCAACAACGGCGCGGCGGTAATAATGGACCGCATAAACAACGTCGTCTATTCGGGCGGCAAGTTTGAATCGGTGCTTGCGTTCCTCATACTCACGGGCATAGCGTGCGTGCTTTGCATAGTTGCCTGCTTTATGGGAACGGAGCGTAAAACTGCATAAATTCATTGCCGTACAGGCGTGAATATATCCCATCCGAAGGGTGCGGGCTTTATGCCCGCACCCTCATTTTGTGCCGTAAAGTCTTGCAGATTGTTGATTTTACGCCCGCGCCCGCATTTTGTGCTGCAAAACATTGCAGGGGTGTGGGCGCATTTTATATAACATTGTCGGACGCTGTGCAGTCATTAACCGATTTTTACATAAAAATAACCGTATTTTTCATAATCTCCCATTTTTTTTATTTGTGTGATACAATTTTAACTGGTATATTAGAAAGTGTATAAATTATATGCTTCGCCCGTCGCGGGCGGCAAAAGTTTAATAATTGCGGCATATTATGGCGTCAAATGCGCGTCGGGCTTTAGCGGGCAGAAGAGCGCACAGTGATTTGCGCCGCTTGAAAAAGCGCCTCAACCAGGTCAGGGTTAATCCGGCGGCAGAAAGCGCCTCAGGCATACAGAGCCGTGGGTAAACAGCGCCGCAGGCATAGAGCATCGCGGGTAAAGAGCGCCGCGGACGGGCAGCGCCTTAATTCTATGGGAAAGTAAGATTTAATATCGGTGCGGCAAAAACGCTCAGGACGTGGCGGTAAGTATAGGGGAAACATAAAGGAGGGGAGCGTAAAAGTGCGTACGGCGCGCCCGATTGCATTCAAACGGGTATATTGCGGGGTAATTGTATTCTGCACCCGTCTTTTCGCGCCGCGAATGACAGAGAGTCGTACTGTCTTGCAGGCAAAGCCTCAGCGAATGCATCTTTGCGGGGCAGAGCCATCGGATGGCAGGCCTTTTTTATGGACTGTCCGCAAGTGAAATTAAAAGGGGGGATTATGAAAGTCGCTATCGTCGAAGACGAAGAGCAGTCGCAGGAACTGTTAAAGGGTTATCTTGCAAAATACGGAAAAATACACAATCTGATCTTCAACGTCGTGGTCTTTAAAAACGGCCTCGACCTTGTCAGCGAGTATTCTGCCGACTACGATCTGATTTTTATGGACATAGTGATGTCGTTCATGGACGGCATAGAGACGGCAAAGGTACTCCGCAAACTCGATAAAAATGTCTCGCTCGTGTTCGTCACCAATATGGCAAAATTTGCCATAAAGGGGTACGAGGTGGACGCGGCAGGTTTCCTTGTAAAGCCATTCACATATACGGAATTTGCGCTCAAGATGGACAAGGTAATTGCCCGTATGACAAAGCGCGAATCGGACGCCTTCTGCATAAAGCTCGATATAGGCCTTGCAAAGGTGTACATATCTGATATAATATATGTGAGGGTAGAGGGGCGCAACGTCAGCCTGCATACCTTTAATGGTGACATGGTCATGCGCAAACCCATGAAGGACGTGGAAAAACTGCTCGAAAATCACAAGTTCGTGCGGTGCGATAATTCATACCTTGTAAATCTTGCATTTGTTACAAGCATAGGCAAAACCAGCGCCATAGTCGCCGGGGAAGAGGTGCCCGTCAGCCGCGCCAAGCGCAAAAAATTTATGGACGCGCTCACGCTCTATCTCGGCAAGGTGTTCTGATTGCGGGGCACAGAATGAAGTTTATAGATTTTCTATGGTCAGCCACACACGGGCTGAATGGATTTATAATACAACTTTTTGTATGCGAATTGCTGTTTACGCTGCCCGTAAAGCTGCGCAGGCGGCCGTATATACTCGTGCCGCTGTGCATAGTGCTGTACTTCGGCGCGGGCTGGGCTATTAGGTATATTCCCTCTATGGGCGTCATAACGGCAAGCGTGTACTGCATAATACTGTTTGTATTTTCGCTGGCGCTCCAGCAAATCTGCTTCCGCCAGTCCTTCAAGCGCACGCTCTTCAACTCCTCGGCGGCTTATATACTGCAGAACCTCGCGCTCAACGCCGAAGAGGCGGTTACAATGTTCGTAGACGGCAGAGGGTGGAAACTGCTCGTCATGACGGCGGTAATAGCGGCGGTGTATGCCTTTTATTACTTCATACTCATAAGGCGCAACCGCGGCAAGGAGGTCAGGCTCAACAGCCTGTCCATAGTGGCTATCGCGCTCTTTTCGGTGCTGGTAAGCAACGTGCTCTTCTCTTTAAGCGTAACGCGCGGCTTCACGGCCGAACAGATGCTGCCCGTAAAGGTTCTGTTTGTGGTAAGCTGCAACCTGGCGCTCTTTTTCCAGTTCGTAATTTTCCGCAACGCCGCGCTCAACAGCGAAAAGGCAATAGTCGAACAGCTACTCGTAAACGAACAGAAACAGCACAAGATGTCGCAGCAGAACATAGACCTGATAAATATCAAGTGTCACGATTTGAAAAAGCAGATAAATCTGTTGCAGAACAGCATAAAGAGCGGAAATATGGACGAGCTGTTCAAGGACGTAAAAAATGCCGTCTCGGTGTACGACGAATCGGTCAATACGGGCAATTCCAATCTCGACCTCGTTCTCACCGAAAAGCAGCTCTACTGCTATAAAAACAAGATACGCATAGAGATAATGACCGACGGCGAAAAGCTCAATTTTATGTCGCCCACCGATATATATTCCTTCTTCGGCAACGCCCTCGATAACGCCATGGAGTGCGTAGTTTCGCTTGAGGAAAGTTCAAGGTTCATCTCCCTGGAGGTGTGGCAGAAGGGCGACTTTGTGTCCGTCACGGTGAGCAACCCCTGTTCGTGCGATGTTGTTATGAAGGACGGCATACCCGTCACAAGCAAGGCTGATAAAAAGTACCACGGCTTCGGCACGCTGAGTATGAAGTACATAGCGGAAAAGTACGGCGGCAACATCGTCTTTACGGAAAAGGACGGCATCTTTGCCGTCTGCGTGCTCTTCCCGCTTGTACACGAAAAAAAGGCTTAAACGGCACATACTGCGGGGGTAATTGGCTGCGCGCGTGTTGAATTACGCGGCGCAACTTGCGGCGTGCGCTGAGATAATTTAAATTTTTTAAGGCTCTTAAAAAGGGCCTTTTTTTGTGCAAAAAAATTGCCTCATTATTGCGGCGGGGAGCAATAAACCCTTCAGTCGCGGCCTCGCGCAACTCGTCCGCGCCGGCTCCCCTTAAAAAGTGGAGCCACTGTTGCGGCGGAGAGCATAAACCCTTCAGTCGCGGCCTCGCGTAGCTCGTCCGCGCCGGCTCCCCTTAAAAAGTGGAGCCACTGTTGCGGCAAAAATGCCCTTTACCCCCAACCCCAAAGCGGCAAAAATGTCCATTCCCCGCAACCTCAAAGCGGTACAAAATTCCATTTTCCCGCGGCTTTGCAGGCACAAAAGTCCCGTCTTCCGCGACCTCAAAGCGCCCAAAATTTCCCCTTCGCCCGACTTTTACAAAAAACTGACCGTTTTTACGTTTTATGGCGAGTTGTGCATTACTCACAGCATTGTTTAGCAAAAATGAAAACAAATTACAAAATATGTTAAAATATAAATGGTTTACGGCCGAAATGCCGTACCGACATTATCTTAAGGAGGAAATTTGCATCTATGAAACAGCAGGGCGTAAAGTCCAGACTGGCTAAAATCACGGCCGTGTGCCTGCTTGCAGGCGTACTTGCCGCCAGCCCGTTGTTCACCAGTTTCAGCGCTCGCGCAGCAATGCTCGAAAGCCGGACGCTCGGCAACAACGGCAAGTTCTATACGGACTACACCAGCGCGGAAGAAGCTCAGAAAGCGGCAGCAGACCTCAATACCGAACTGGCACGCGAGGGCCAGGTTCTTTTGAAGAACGACGGAACACTTCCCCTTACGGGCAAGGAATATGTCAGCGTATTCGGCGTTCGCAGCGACAGCCTTACCGGTGGTACGGGCACTGTCGGCGACGGCCTTGCGCAGGCGGGCTTCAAGGTTAACCCCACGCTTGAAGAATTCTATGCGGGCAACAGCAACGGCATAGGAAACGAAACGACGGATTTCGGCAAGAATGTTGAAAATTCGCTTGAACTTTACGGCGACGCGGCAGTCATACTCATCTCCCGTACGGGCGGCGAGTCTGCAGACGCGGACACCAAGACTTCAGAAGTAGAGGACAACAAAGACGGCGACGGTAACGAGTACGATTGGGAACACGCCGACCAGGCAGAAGGCAAGGATGCAGAGGGCAACACGGTAAATTACAAGCACTATCTGCAGCTTACCGACAGCGAAGAAGCACTCATATCCTATGTAAAGGATAAATTCGATAAGATAGTTGTTGTTGTCAACACATCCAACATTATCGAAATGCGCAACCTCCAGAACGACGCCGCAATTAACGGCATACTCTGGATAGGCCGTCCGGGCGCAAACGGCATAAACGCCGTAGGCGACATACTCTCCGGCAAGACCAACCCTTCGGGCCGCACGGTGGATATCTGGAACAGCGACTTCACGGCAGACCCCACCTGGCAGAACTTCGGCCTCAACGAAGGCACTAACAACGTAAACTACGGCAATTACGAAAACGGCCTGCCCACGGGCGACGCCTACACGGCGGTTGCTTACGGACGCGGCGTGCACGGCATAGACATGGAGGAAGATATCTACCTCGGCTACCGCTACTACGAAACAAGGGCGGAGGACTATGACGGCGCCATAAATATCCCCGGCACGCTCGTTGAAGATACATACGAAAACGGCGAGGCGTGGTACGATAACTACGTGGTATATCCCTTCGGATACGGCCTCTCCTATACCGAATTCGAGTGGACGGTGGGCGACCTCTATTACACCGACGCCAACGGCGCAAAGCAGCTTGTTTCGGGCGCAATGGACCCCGCGCTGTTCGCATCTGACGTGGGCAAGGAAGCTACCATAAAGACGCTCTACCTCGACGTAACCGTTGAAAACACAGGCTCTGTTGCAGGTAAGGACGTAGTGGAAGTATACGTTACGCCTCCTTACGACGCGGCAAGCGGCCTCGAGCGCCCTCACGTAATACTCTCCGGCTTCACCAAGACGGCAGAGATAAGACCTGGCGCAACCCAGACCGTGACCGTTGAATTCAACGTTCAGGACTTCGCCGCATTCGATACCGAGGACGTGCTTGATACCGGACATCAGGGCTACAAGCTCCAGAACGGCACGTACGAAGTAAAGGCGATGAAGAACTCGCACGACGTAATGGGCAGCAAGAGCTTCTCGCTCGCCACAACTGCAAACCTCAAGCTCGACGACTTCAGCGGCAACCTCGTAGAGGAAGTATTCGGCTCCGACCAGGCCAAGACGGACGGCACGAGCGACTACTACACCATCCGCGACGAGCGCCACATGGCAGCAGGCGGCACGGGCATGACGCAGCTTTCGCGTGCAAACTGGGCGGGCACATATCCCCTCACCCCTCAGGAGAGCGACAAGAACTTCAAGGACGTATTTGTAAATTCGCTCAAGAACCAGCTCGGCTACGACGCGAATAACACCGCACAGTGGCAGGACGACGAGAGCGACGCATGGTACATCTCGCCCGCAGAATTCGAGGCAGCTTCCTCAACCTGGACGCAGGCAGAAGAGAGTGGCCGCACCAACGGCGTGGCTTCCGTAAAGATACAGTCTATGGCGGGCGTTCCCCTCTACGTCACCAACGCAGACGGTACGCAGTCTATAAATCCCAAGTGGGACGAGTTTGTAAACAACCTTACCTGGGACGAACTCAAGGACCTCGTATCCTACGGTTCATTCCGTACGTCTCCCATACCTTCGATAGACAAGAGCCAGAGCACGGACGCAGACGGCCCCAACAACAACGGTTCTACCTATTCGTGGGTAACTGAAGACGTAATAGGCGCAACGTGGAACACCGAGCTTGCACACAAGCAGGGCATAATCGTTGCCAATATATCCCTTCACCGCGACACGCAGACCTCTACATCCGGCCTCAA
The DNA here is from genome assembly GCA_018714625.1 of Candidatus Coproplasma excrementigallinarum. GTDB lineage: Bacteria > Bacillota > Clostridia > Christensenellales > Borkfalkiaceae > Coproplasma > Coproplasma excrementigallinarum. Next base: position 17,564 of record DVNE01000015.1, on the reverse strand, counting down.
CGGCTGGTACGGCCCCGGCGCTAACCTTCACCGCACTCCTTTCTCAGGCCGTAACAACGAATATTACAGCCAGGACGGCATCCACGGCGGTATAATCGGCGCGGCAGTAGTATCGGGCGCAGAGAGCAGAGGCCTCAACGTATGGGTTAAGCACAATTTCATGAACGACCAGGAATCCAACCGTAACGGTCTTTGCACATGGGTTTCCGAACAGGCCATGCGTGAAATTTACATGCCCATGTTCCAGAAGATACTTCAGGAAGGCGGCTCTTCCGCAACCATGTCGGCGTTCAACCGCATAGGCAGCGTAGAGACCCCCGCAAACTACAACTACATGACCAAAGTCATGCGCGATCAGTGGGGCTTCACTGGCATAGCCGTAACGGATATGTTTGCAGGCCTTACGATGAGCGAATACAGGCAGAACGGCGTTGACATCCTCAACGTTATAGCTGCAAATCCCACCTCTTTCGAGACGGCTTATCCCGCAAATACCGAAACAGGTTACGCAGGATTTAAGTACAATGCAACCCAGCATCAGGCTCTTCTCAAGCTGATGCAGGCTGAATATGACAAGGTTACGACCAACCCCGAAGCACCCGGCCGTAACGACCCCGTCACCGTAGCAACCGCACAGTATGCGCTGCTCACAGGCGAATATGCTCAGTACAAACCCATCTTCGACGACATGTACGAAAAGTACAACTGGCCCGGCCTCAAGCTCTCGACGACCGACCTTGAAATCCGTTGCGGCAACGAGCTTCCTCTCGGCAGCGGCGGCGAAGCAGAAGCTTCAGGCGTATGGGATGCAACTCTCCGTAATGGCAAGGGCGGCGTAAGACTTGAAGACGCAGCCAAGACAGAGAGCTATCACCAGTACTACTATGTACGTACCTGCGCAACCCGCGTTCTGTACTTCTATGTAAACGGCGCAGCATTCCGTCAGGGCATAACGATGGTTCAGTCCGACGGCAAAGGCGGATTTGTTGAAGTATTCGGCGGCGAAGGCACGGTAGCTGCTCAGGCAACAATGGGCGTATCCGGCTATGCAAGCGAAGCTCTCGGCTACACCGAAGACCAGCTCAACGGCTCAACGGCAGTCTACTCCGTAACGGACGGCACTCTTCCCGCAGGCCTCACCTTCAGCGGCAACAAGATAAGCGGTCGCGCAACCCAGTCCGGTACCTTCACATTCGAAGTTACCTGCACGGTAGACGGCTGGCTCAAGACGGCTAAAACCTTCACGCTCACCGTTAAAGACGGTATGGTATTCAACGGCAACACCGCGCTCACGGTTGGCACTCAGGCCGGCATATTTGTTGAAGCGGTAGAAAACGGCATAGGTTCCGCAGACGGCACAACCGTTACCTACGCAGTGGTAGAGGGCGCTCTTCCCGCAGGTCTCACCATGGACAGCACGGGCGCTATAACCGGTACTCCTACCCAGGCCGGTACATACAACTTCGTAGTACGCGCAACCGAAGTTACTGGCGACAGAAGGCCCGTTACAACTACTTTCGACCAGCAGTTCACCCTCACGGTAGCGGCAGGCACGGCAGTTGAAGAACCCGCCCTTACCGAAGAAGATGTTCAGGCCATGATAGATCAGGCCATAGCTAACCTTCCCGCAGACGACAGTCTCACCGAAGCTGAAATCAAGGCGCTCATAGACGAAGCTATCGACGGCATCCAGATGCCCGATACCCTCACCGAGGCCGAAGTTCAGGCTATGATAGACGCGGCTATGGAAAAGGACAGCTCGTCCGGCGGCTGCAACTCCTCCGTTGCATTCACAGGTTCGGCAATAGCGTTCCTTGTAGCGGCAGCAGGCATAACCACGGCGATATTCGTACGCAGAAGGAATAAGAACTGATTTAAAAACCAATAAAATCGGTTAAGTTCATTCAGAACGGCAGCTCCGGCAAGGTGCGTGTTGAGCGCCCTTGTCGGGGCCTTTGCCTTATAAATTATTTTATACAGGAGGCATTATGAAGGTAAAATCCAAAATAATTTCGCTGTTGCTCGCGCTCGCGCTTGTACTTGTATTCGCAATGGCGGCGTGCGGAGGCGGCGGTAAAACCGAAGGGGGCGGCGGCGATAAAAAGACGGTAAGCTCCATAGACATAACCACCGAACCCACCAAAAAGGAATATCTTGTGGGCGACACGCTCGACCTTACAGGCGGCGTGCTTGCGGTATATTACAGCGACGGCTCTTCGGGTACGGTACAGATGACTGACAGCGGCGTTTCTGCCACGGCGGATATGAGCGTTGCGGGCAGCAACGTAACCGTCACCGTTACATACAGCGGCAAGAGCGATACTTACCGCATATCTGTGGCCGAACCGGTGGTAACATACACCGTAACGTTCAACTATAACTATACGGGCGCGCCCGAACCCACGGTGAAAGAGGTAGAGGGCGGCCAGTCCGTAACACCTCCCGCAGACCCCGACAGAACGGATTACCGCTTTGCGGGCTGGTACACCGACGCCACCGAGGGCGAAGCCTATGCGTTCGGCCCCGTAACCGAAAACATAACCCTGTACGCGCACTGGGCGGACGCAAACTCTGTAACCCTTACGATGAAGTGGAATATGGCGGGCCAGCAGGAAAACTTTGCCGTGCAGTCGTATGAGCGCGGCGCAATGACCCCCAGCGCAGGCGACCTCCCCGAACCCTCCCTTGCGGGCTACCGCTTTATGGGCTGGTACACCGATACCGAACTCACTCAGGAATATTCGAGGATGTTCATAAATGCCGATACCGTTCTGTACGCCAAGTGGCTCAAGGAATACGTGTTCGAGGCCGAGCAGACGGATATAGCCGATATAGACGGCGCGGGCTACTCCAACTCCCGCGGCGGCGACGCGCTGATATTTGAAAGCGACGACGGTCAGGGCCCCGACATGAAGGCAAGCGGCGGCTACTACATAGCCGGACTTTACACCACGGGCGCCGAGCTGGTGTTCACTATCAACGCGCAGGAAGCCGTTGACGACGCCGTGCTCGTGCTCCGCCTTGCGGCTGAATTCCGCAACATAACCATGTCGTCCGACCCCACGGCCGAGGACTACTACACCATTTCCGTAAACGGAAACGCCATTCAGTACTCCAATATAAGCCTTACGGGCACGGATATACCCGACCCGATGGACGGCGGCAGGTATCCCTTCGAGGACTACACCATAACCACATCGCTCAGCCTTCAGAAGGGCGAAAACGTAATCCGCCTTGTAACGAGCAATGCAAACGCATATCACGTAGGAACCCAGAAGGCCAATGCGCCCATGGTTGACTGCATAAAGATATACACCGATACCGAGCTCACCTGGACGCCGGTAGACAACGTAAAAGATTAATTTGACCTTACGCGGCGCGCCGCGCTCTGCACGGCGCGCCGCAGCTTAAGCGGAGGCTATATGATTAACCTTAAAAAATTTATCTCGGGCAGAAGGGCGGAGGACTACATCGTTGCAGCCGCTGGCATAGTTATGCTTGCCGCCGTCATACTGTACGCCTGCACGGGCGAGCAGCCTGCCTTCAACGTCACCGTCTCGGGCGAGGTGATTGCCGTTGCCGTAATAGCCATAGTGCTCGGCTACGCGGCGGCCGTCCTTCATTTCCAGGCGCTGTACTTTCTTGCCTGCCTTTTAAATCTGCACGTCTTTCTGCAGTTCATAGTAACTCAGCTGCGCTACATATCCAACGTGCTCGTCGCCATAGACGGCACAACCTTCACCCCTGCATTTCTCTGTACGGCGGTGCTTATGGCCATAGTGTGGCTGGCTTCGCTCGCGGCGGCAATAATTGCCGCGGTAAAGGGCGGCAGGGCTCAGAAAGCAGGCGCCGCAGACGCGCAGTCCGTCGGAGGTGAGGAACAGTCATGAAAAAGTTGTTGCAGAACAAGCTGCTTTTAAAGCTTGCAAAGATTTTCTTTATAGTTATGGGCTCGCTGCTCATGGTGTTCATAGCCGTGCTCCAGGCGGGCGTCACATTCGCACCCGTCATAAACGACTTCTTCGGCGTAATACCCTGGAAGCAGGTTCACGATGAAAACAGCACGGAGAATACCGAATATTTCCCCACCGACTACGATACGGTGGAGGAGGTCTCTGACTACGCCGACGAGGCCGCGCTCGACATCGCGCGCGAGGGCATAGTGCTGCTCCGCAACGAGGATGAAGCTCTCCCCCTTGCGCAGGGCGCACGCAAGGTCACGCTCTTCGGCCAGGGCGCGGTGTCCTTGAACTACGCAACCTCGGGCTCTTCGGCAACGGATACGGGCAGTTACGATAACTTCAAAACCGTGCTCGAAAGCCGCGGTTTCACGGTAAACTCCAGCCTGTGGGACAGAATGAACTCCACGGGTTTCAGGACGTACCTGCGCACCTTCAACGAGGTAAAGGGCGCGCCCTGGAGCTACTACGCCGAATCTGAGGGCACGTTTGCCAACTACGGCGACGCCGCAATCGTGGTGTTCGCGCGCAACAGCGGCGAGGGCTCGGACGTACCCGTCGCAGGCAGCGACGGCGAGGACGGCAGCTATCTTTCGCTCACCGCCAACGAGCGCTCTGTTTTAGAAAACCTCACCGACCTGAAGGAAGAGGGAGTGTTTGAAAAGATAGTGGTAATAGTCAACTCGGCCGTAATGCTCCAGCTCGATTTCCTCACGGAAAACGCGCAGATAGATGTGGACGCGGCGCTCTGGGTGGGCAACCTCGGCAGAGTGGGCGCATATGCCGTGGCGGACGTGCTCAGCGGCGAGGTCAACCCCTCGGGCAAGCTCTCGGATACCTACTTAAAGGATAACTTCTCCTCGCCCGCAATGGCTACCTGGAGCAAGGAGGTCGGCTTTGCCGAAAAGTACGGCGCGGCCAACGGCGTGGATATAAGCACCCTCGCAAGCTACGGCGCGCAGTACTACGCAGTATATACCGAGGGCATATATGTGGGCTACCGCTACTATGAAACGCGGTATGAAGACTACGTAATGGGCAGCGGCAACGCAGGCCAGTACAGCTACTCGGCAGACGTGGCGTACCCCTTCGGTCACGGCCTCTCGTACACAACGTTCGGATATTCCGACTACACCGTCACCGAAGAGGAGGACGGGTATGAAGTCTCGCTCACCGTCACCAACACGGGCGAAGTTGCAGGCAAGGAGGTAGTTCAGATTTATCTCCAGAAGGCTTACGACCCCGCCGACGGCGTGGAAAAGGCCTCGGCCGAGCTCGTCGGCTTTGCCAAGACCCGCCTTCTCGGAAAGGGCGAAGCGGACACCGTAAATATCTTCGTGGATAAGGAACAGTTCAAATCGTACGATTCCGAAGTAAATAAAACTTACATACTCTCCGCGGGCGATTACTACCTCGCCGCGGGCAGAAACTCGCACGACGCGGTCAACAACATTCTCGCGGCAAAGGGCTACTCGCCCGAAAGTACCGATGGCAGAATGGACGCGGAGGGCAATGCCGACCTTGCCGTGCTCGCGCTTGCACAGGGCAAGACGGATACCCAGACTTACTCCCTCTCGTCAGAGACCAACAAGCCCATAACCAACCAGCTCGACTTTATGGACGTCAACAAGTACGCGAACAGGGGCAGCAATTCGGTTACCTATCTTTCGCGTAGTGACTGGCAGGGCACTTTCCCCAAGGGCAGGGTACAGCTCGTCGTGTCAGGCAGCGAAATGCTCTACGACCTCTCCACCAACAAGCCGATAGACAACACGGGCGCAACCGCGCCCAAGTACGGCGCGCAGAACGGGCTCACGCTCGTAATGCTCCGCAACGGCGAGGACAGAATAGAGAGCGGTGAGATTATCGAGTATGAGGACTCCATATGGGACGCCCTTCTCGACCAGATGACCTTTGAAGAGCAGGCTCAGCTTGTAACGCAGTGCGCCTACAACACGCCGGTGATAGAGAGCATAACAAAGCCGGGCACCAAGGAACACGACAGCCCCACCACGTTCGTGCGTTCGCTCACGGGCGCGTCCTTCCCCAGCGAGGGAATATGGGCGTCCTCCTTCAATACCGAGCTCATAAAAAAGGTTGGCGACGCGCTTGCCGAAGACGTCCGTCTTGCGGGCTACAACGGCATATATGCGCCCGGCATCAACATTCACCGCACGCCTTTCGGCGGCCGCACGCACGAATACTTCTCTGAAGACCCCTTCCTTACGGCAACGGCGTGCGTGGCGGAGGTAGAGGCATTGCAGGCCAAGGGCGTAATTCCCACCTTAAAGCACTACGCGTTCAACAATGAAGAGACGCAGCGCGCAGGCATAGGCATATGGATGAACGAGCAGGAGGCGCGCGAGATTATGCTCCTTCCGTTCGAGTACGCAATGCGCCCCTCCAAGGGCAATGCCCACGCCATAATGACAAGTTTCAACCGCGCGGGCTGTATCTGGACGAGCGCCAGCCCTGAACTTATGATTAACATCTCGCGTGACGAGTGGGATTTCGATGGCTACTCCATAACCGACATGGCCGATTCGTTCGGCGGCACGTTCATGCTTTTCGGCGACGGTATTATGAACGGAACGGACTGCTTCCTCTCCTCGAGCGGCAGCAGCCTTAACGAATACCGCGACGACCCCGCATTCCAGCAGAGGATGAGGGAGGCCAGCCACCGCATACTCTATGTGGTCGGCAATTACAGCTCGGCAATGAACGGCTTTGCCTCGTCAGACAGGGCAGTGGAAATAATGCCCTGGTGGCAGGTACTTTTAATTGTGTTTGTTGTGTTGTTCGCCGTGCTTACAGTCGTTTCGGCGGTCTACTGGGCGGCAAGCAAACTCTTCGGCAAACTTTCAAAAAACAATTAAATAATTTAAATTTTTAATGCGCCGCGCGGCTATGCCGCGCGGCGCACTAAAATAATTAAAAAAAGTAAAAATTGTCGCAAAAAATATTGCGAAAATAACGCGTTTTGTGCGGCATTAAAACGCGCGCTGTAAAATCGCTTTCGTCACGGGCGCAAAATCTGGAAATAAGCAATAAAGCTGCGGGCAACGCCCGCAGCTTTATAAATTAAGTTGTCAATAAAAGGCGCATATGTGCGGGCGTATTACTTTACTACCTCGCTATTTGTAGGTTCGGCGTTCCCTTCGGGTGCGTCCGTCTTGCCGTCAGATAGTTTCTCCCTCGCCGTCCTGCCGCCGAGCGCATCTGCAATTATGGAAAGGAAGTAGACTATCAGGCTGAAAAACGTAAAGGCGCATTGTATGCAGATATAGGTTAAAGGGCGCATAACGCCCATTGTGGCCATTTCAAAAAATAGAGCCCCCACGCAGGCAACAAAACATAATATATTTGCCAGCCAGAGTTTTGCCCTCTTGCTAATATGCTTCCTGCTCTTGCCAGTTGATTTTTCTTTCATACAAACCTCCCTGGCGGCCTTTAGTCGCAGCGTGCGGCATAAAAAGCCGTCGTCAAATAAAGTCTATCGGAATATATCCGTAACTTTACTTTATCACCATAGGGGGAACTTGTCAAAGGCGGGGGCGGCAAAAGCTGTCCCGATTTTGTCCCGTTTTTTGCGGAAAGCATAAAAATGTGAATGTAATCAATTAAACAGAACATTTATTTGACATTATTCTTTAATATGGTATAATTAATAATAAAAATACGACCGTGTGCGCTGTATTCGGTGTATAAAGGCGGGAATAATGACTAAATATAATGGCAGTAATTTAAGAAAATTGCGCGAAGACCATGGCTATTCCATACGCGCCTTTGCGCAGTTGATATATGTTTCCAAGACCACCCTGCAGCGGTGGGAGAGCTCTTTTGTGCCTGCTGACAGCCCTTCTCTCGATAAAATCGCGCAGGTTCTCGGCCTCACTTCCTCCGAGCTTGCCGCCATTCTGAGCGGAAAAAGCCAGCAGGAATGTGCTTCGTCGGAGGATAGTGCGGGGGCAAATGCAGATGGCGGGGGCGTTTCCTCCCATTTGTCTGAAGAGGAGCGCCTTGCCGAAAGGGAGCTCGACAGAGCCGAGGCCGAAAAACTGGCCGAAACAAAGTTCGGCGTAAGGGGCATAGCCATTGCGCTCGCCGTGCTCTGCGCGCTTGGCCTTATCTCCTCATTTCTGCCCTATTTCTTTTAATATGCGCGCGGCAAACGGATATATTCGTGCGGCAATTAGCCCCTTGCCTCGGGCATAAAAAAAGTAACAAAAATGGTGTTTTAAATTTTCTTTTTTATATATATTAAAATAAATGCTTGATTTTACGGCCGCCGTGCGCTAAAATTATATCAGAACAAGCGGAAGACCGCCTTCAATGTGCGGCCACGCATATACGGGTATTTAATTGGAAACGCAACACCGCGCCTTGAGCGGCGATAACGAACAACACAAAATATGTGTTGCTCGTTTTTTTATTGCAAAAAATCAATTAAATAATTATTTAATTGATTTTTAATTCGACAAATATTTTAATTAAATAAATAAATTAAATAATTTAGGAGTTCAGAAAATGCCTAAAAATTTATTTCAGGACATTGTTTTCACGCTTATAATGGTAGTGGTCATGGTGTACGCCATGGTCTGCTACAACATTGCGCTCGACTTCGGCGAGCTCAACAACACCGTATTCGTTGCAGCCTTTTCCGAGCTGTGGTATATGGGACTTATCGCCTTCGGCTTTGAAATTCTTGTGGTAGGCCCTATCGCCAAAAAGCTTGCCTTCCGCATACTCAACCCCGAAAAGACGCAGCCCATCCTTCTCACGCTTGCCATTTCGGGCATAACGGTATGCTTTATGTGCCCTATAATGAGCCTTATGGCCACGCTTATAATCAAGCAGCCCGCCGCACCCGACTTCTTTGCCGTATGGGTTCAGACCACGGCCTTCAACTTCCCCATGGCGCTCTGCTGGCAGATATTCTATGCCGGCCCGCTCGTAAGGCTTATTTTCCGCACTATATTTACATACATTCCCTCGGCGATAAAAAGGCGCAAGGCGCGCGGTGTGCAGAGTGAAGTAGCCTGCACGACAGCAGGCACGGAGGTGGCCGAAAAAGAGACTTCTTCCGTAACCGACAGCGCTCCGTCCCAAAACTCTGAAGAGAATAAATCCTGAATTATTTTGAATTGCCTTATCTTATACTTAAAGTAATAAAATCAAGCCGCCTTTACGGGCGGCTTTTTGCGTGGCTTGGTGTTTATTGCTCCTGGTGTTTTTTGGTAAACTTTTTCGGGTGTTTTTTGGTAATTTTTTGTCCTGGTATTTTCGTGTCCTGGAGATAAATTTTCTTTGAAATAACGCAATGCTGGCGGGCGCAAACAGCAATGCTGGCGGGCGCAAACAGCAAGGCGGGCGGCGCAAATTTTGCGCCGCCCGCCTTTAACTTTTTTTATTTTATTTTGCCGAGCCATATGTGCGTATGGCGTTCGTCGCACCATATGTGCGTGCGTTTGCCGCCCAATATGCGCCGTACGCAGATTATTTCAGGCAGATGCCGTTTTCGTCTGCGTCCAGCGTAATCGTGCTGCCCGCCTCGGGGTTGCCCGAGATAATGTAGCGCGCGATGGGCGTTTCGGCATACTTCTGTATGAACCTCTTCAAAGGACGCGCACCGTAAACATTGTCGTAACCGTGTTCGGCGATGTAGTCCTTTGCGGCGTCGGTGACCTTAAGCGTAAGGTTTTCAGCCTCAAGTCTGGAGGTAAGGCGCTTAAGCTGTATATCGACGATGCCGCCGATATTCTCGCGGGTGAGCGGCTTGAACATAATAATTTCGTCAAGTCTGTTCAGGAATTCAGGGCGGAAGGACTGTTTGAGTATGGCATATACTTTGTCCTGCGCGGCCTTGGAAATTTCGCCGCCCTCTATGCCCTCGATAATGTCCGTCGCGCCGAGGTTGGAGGTGAGTATTATAATTGTGTTCTTGAAGTCCACCGTGCGCCCCTGCGAGTCGGTAATTCTGCCGTCGTCGAGTATCTGCAGGAGGATGTTGAACACGTCGGGGTGCGCCTTTTCAATCTCGTCGAAGAGCACTATGGAGTAGGGCTTTCTGCGTACCGCCTCGGTAAGCGTGCCGCCCTCTTCATAGCCGACATATCCGGGAGGCGCGCCGACCAGCCTGCTCACTGAGAACTTCTCCATGTACTCGCTCATATCTATGCGCACGATATTCTTTTCGTCGTCGAACAGATTTTCGGCAAGCGCCTTTGCAAGCTCGGTCTTGCCCACGCCCGTAGGGCCTAAGAACAGGAACGAGCCTATCGGCCTGTTAGGGTCGGAAATGCCCGCACGCGAACGGAGTATGGCGTCTGAAACCTTCTCTACGGCCTCGTCCTGACCAACCACGCGCTTGTGCAGGTCGGCGGGCAGGTGCAGTATCTTCTCGCGCTCGCCCTCTTTAAGGCGTGCAACAGGTATGCCCGTCCAGCGCGAAATTATCTGGTTAATCTGCTCTTCGGTTACTTCGTCCTGCAACAGGTCGCCCTTGCGCTTTGCGTTCTGCGCCTTGGCCTCTTCAAGCTTCTTTTCAAGCGAAGGCAGCTCGCCGTAGCGCAGCCTTGCCGCTTTTTCAAAGTCGCCGCTGCTTGTTGCAAGGTCTATCTCCGCCTTCAGACCGTCTATCTTCTCTTTTAAATCCTTTTCTGCCTGAATGGCGCGCTTCTCGTCTTCCCACTTGGTCTTCATCTCGGCAAAGCGGTCTTTATATTCGGCAAGCTCCTTTTTGAGCGCTTCAAGACGGGCAACCGAAACGTTGTCCTTCTCCTTGGAGAGCGCCTTCTCTTCAACCTCAAGCTGAAGTATCTTGCGGTTGAGGTCGTCCATGTCGGAGGGCATGGAGTCTATCTCCGTTCTTATCATTGCCGCGGCCTCGTCCACAAGGTCTATGGCCTTGTCGGGCAGGAAACGGTCGGTGATATAGCGGTTTGAAAGGGTGGCAGCCGCCACGAGTGCGTCGTCGTGTATGCGCACGCCGTGGAAAATTTCGAACCTCTCTTTAAGTCCGCGCAGAATGGAAATGGTGTCTTCCACAGTGGGCTCGCCCACCATTACCGGCTGGAAACGGCGCGCAAGCGCGGCGTCTTTTTCTATATATTTTCTGTATTCGTCAAGCGTGGTCGCGCCTATGCAGTGCAGCTCGCCGCGCGCAAGCATGGGTTTGAGCAGGTTGCCTGCGTCCATTGCGCCCTCGGTCTTGCCCGCACCCACAACGGTGTGCAGCTCATCGATGAACAGAATTATTCTGCCCTCGGATTTGGCCACTTCGGAGAGTACGGCTTTCAGTCTCTCTTCAAACTCGCCGCGGTACTTCGCGCCCGCAACGAGCGCGCCCATATCGAGCGAGAACAGCGTCTTGTCTTTAAGGCCTTCGGGCACGTCGCCCTTTACAATTCGCTGAGCTAGTCCCTCGGCTATGGCCGTCTTACCTACGCCCGGCTCGCCTATGAGCACGGGGTTGTTTTTGGTCTTGCGCGAAAGTATTCGTATGACGTTCCTTATCTCCTCGTCACGCCCTATAACGGGTTCAAGCTTGTGCCGTCTTGCCGCGGCGGTCAGGTCAGAGCCGTATTTTTCAAGCACGTCGTAGGTATCTTCGGGGTTATCCGTCTTTACGTTGGTGTTGCCGCGCACCTTTTTAAGCTCCTGCAAAAAGTCGCTCTTGTTTATGCCGAACGCCTTGAAGAGCTTCTGAACGGCCGTGTCGTTCTCGTCGAGCATGGCAAGGAAGAGGTGCTCTACCGAGATGTAGTCGTCCTTCATGCTCTCCGCAAGCTTTTCGGCGGCGTTGAATATTCTGTTTGTCGCGGGCGAGAGGAATATATTGCCCTGCGACGCGCCCGAACTTCTCGGTAGCTTTTCAATCTCCTCCTTGGCGGCGGAAATAAGGCCGTTCAGGTCGATGCCCGAGCGTGAAAGTATGCGGGGTATAAGCCCGTCTTCGTTTTCAAGCAGGCAGTATAAAAGGTGTACGGGCATTATTTCGGTATTGCCGTATTCGGCGGCAATCTTTTCGCATCCGTTTATCGCCTGTATGCTGTTCTGTGTAAATTTGTTGATGTTCATAGTGTCACCTCCTTAAAGGGGGATATTGCGCGTAGGTCTGCGCTCGCTTTCTCTCAACCGACTTGCTCAGAACGCCCTGCGGCTTTAATAAAAGTCGCAAGCGCCCTTTGCAGTTCCGTACGCCGCGCTGACGGGTTTCGGCTCGTCGGCGGTCGCTTTTTCAATGGCGGAGGAGCGCAGCAAACTATGCGTAAAATCTTTTTTACAGTTAATTATAAAACACTTTTTCGTCTTTTAAACAGATATTTTTGTGCAAATTTTCGGGGCGGAGGGAGGGGCGGTTTCTGTCTTCTGTGCAGCCTTGTGCGCGTGCGCTGCAGGTGTAAATTGTAGCGCAATGGCGTCGCGGGCGGGCGAGTATATATAAAGTTTTTGCGCGGACAGCCGCTCTTCTGCAACAAATTGCCCCTTGCATTCGCGCGTGCGTTGTGATATAATTATATCTATAAATATATTTCTATGTTCGTTCAGGTCGGCAGAGGGGCAGCGCTGAGGTCGGCAGAAGGCGGCGCTCAGGTCGGCAGAGGACGTCATAGATGTCGGTAAAAGTCTGCTCTTCAGCGGCGATAAACGGCGCATATGTGCCGCTCTTTTTGCACCGTGCGGACAGAGAATTACATAAGAGGGGTAAAAGTATGAACGTGTATGAAGCGAGCGGCACCGCACTGTTGTGCCTTGCGGCAGTGTGCCTTATTTCAGGCATTGCAGCCCGCGTTTTAAAAAACAGACTGGCACATTCGAGAAGAGTAATCGTCTGCGCCTGCGCGCTATTTTCGGCGGCATATATAGCCGCGGCAACGCTGTTCGCCTTTTCGGGTGGCACGCCCGCGGCGCACACCGTGGCTGGGCACGTCCTCATGGGTGCAAGCGGCGCAATATTCTTTGTCGGCCTCTTTACCGCCCTCGCCGCACGCAAAAACAGGCTGTGGGTTTTTGCCGCGTTCGTTCTGTTCACCGTGCTCATGCACCAGATTTCCCTCTCCGTCGCCTGCCCCTACGATTTGGGTGCGTTTATCGAGGCGGGCGGCAACTCTGCGGGGCTCGTTGCTTCGCCCTGGTACGCGCTCGTCGCGCGCACGCTTGCCAATATGTTCCAGATGTTCAGCCTCGACGCCGGCTATGCCGAGATGGCCGAGGCGGGCGCGCTCGCATTCGCAGGTTACGGCTCGGGCGTGTTCATAGGCACTCACCTTTCAATCTCCGTAATAGCCCCTGCAACGGGCGGCTTTGCGGTGTTCGGACTGCTGTGCCATTTCTTCCCCGTCATCGCCCTCTTTTTCAAGGGCTTCAGGCGTGTGAAGTTTGTATTTTCCGAGCTCAACGAATACTCCGTCACCACGGCGGAGAGCATCTGCGCCGAAAAGCGCAGGCTTAAGGGCGTGGCGCGCACCCGCGCCGAGCGCGACGTTATGAGTTCGGTAATGATTTTTACCGACGCCTATGCCGACAGCGACGCCGAAAACAGCGCCGAGCTTTTAGACCGCGCCAAAAAGGCGGGCGCTATATGCCTGAGAACCGACCTTTCGGAGTTCAATTTAAGGTGGCTGAACATCTTTTCGCGCAGCAAAAAGGCGGTGTACTTTCTTATAGACAGAAAGGAGGAAAACAACCTCAAGGCGGCGGTATCGCTGCTCACGCCGGGCAGCCTTATGCAGCGCTGGGCAAAACTGCCTGAAGGCGGCGCGGGTGCACGCATAAAAAACGCCTTCCGCGCGGGCAGCCTGGAAATGTATGTGTTTACAAGCAATACAGAGGCGGACGGCGCTCTTGAAAATGCCTATAAAAATCTCTGCCCTGACGAGAAAAATTCCGACGGTCAGGAATATAACATAACATATAAAGTAGTAAACGAGTGCAAAAACCTTGTCTATCGGCTGATAGACGGCTATGCCCCCGCCGCGCAGGAGGGCGGACAGGATAAATATCCGCTCTACTGGAGCCTTCTGCCCGAAAAGGATGGCGGGCCGGTGCGCACGGACAGTCTGCGCGTCGTCATTCTCGGTGGCGGCAGGATAGGCCGCGAATTTTTCAAGGCGGCGTACTGGTGCGGGCAGATGCTCGATACCACTGCGGGCGCTGCCGAGCGGTGTGCGGCCGAGCGCAACCCCTACCGTCCGTTCCCCTCCACAAAGCTAGGCATAACCGTGCTGACCGTCGGTGCGGAGGAGATGCGCGCCGCTCTTGCGTTCGATATGCCCGATGTGGATATGAACGGCACGGGCGACTGCGCAATGAAGTTTATCGAGGCCGACTACGGCACTTCGGGCAGCGGACTGTTCAGGGAAAAGTTCCGCGAAAACTGTCTGGACGCCGACTACTTCCTCGTAGCTCTTGGCAACGATACGCTCAATATGCAGGCGGCGGGCTGGATAAAGCGCGAGGTGGATATGTTCAACGCCTCAGGGGAGAGGGCAGTGCCCGTCAACTATGTAATAGAAAACGGCGATATGTGCGCCGCGCTGCGCGGCACGGATAAGGTTGCAGGTTCCGGGTGCATACTAAATGCGTTCGGCTCGCTCCCCGCGCGTTACAGCTACGAAAATATCTGCATGAGCGACTTTGAAGGCCGCGGCTACTCGGTAAACTGCGCGCACAGCAGCGCGCCGGTCGGAATGTCGGAGTTTATAAGGGACTACTACGGCAGGCAGTCGTCGGTGGCGTCGGCTATGCACTTCCCGTACAAGCTCGTCTCTTTGGGCGTACTGCGCGAGCGCAGATTGTGGAGCGATGAGGATTTAAAGCGCCTTATGCTCTCCCGAGGGGGCAGGCGGCCCGAATACCTTGCGTTCGGCACGGACGAGTATGTGCGCAGAATTTACTGGCTTGAGCACAAGCGCTGGATGGCGTATGTGCGCACAGTAGGGATGTACTGCCCCACGGCCAACGAATTTTTCCAGCTTTCGTTCAGAGAGGGCGCATTCGATAAAAAAATGTACAGTGCAAACAAAAAGGCCTATAAGTTCCACCCCTGCCTTGTGGAGGCGGGCAGGTGCATAGAGGCCAAGTCCTCGCTTTGCGCGCAGTACAGCACCTCCGCGCAGGCAATAATTTCGGATTGCGCCGAATGTATATGCGCCCTTCGGTCGCGCGGCGCGCAGCCCGTGGAGCTCGTCCGCTGGTTAAATGATAATGTTCTCCCCGACGCCGTCGGGCTTGACCCGCTCGACAGGCTCAGCCTCATTTCAGATAACGATTTCAAGGAATTTGATGTAAATGTCGTGCGCAAGCTCTTCTGCGACGAGGCCGTAAATCTTATCCTCGGGTTCACAGCCTGCGGTTTCGGCGCGCGCGGCGACAAGGGTGCAGGCAAAGACGGCGGAGAGGAAGACCTGTGCGGAGCGGGCAACGGCGGCGCGCGCGGCGCGGTTTGTAGTGGCGCAGACGGCGCCCGCGGCGGCATAGCCGAGCTTCTGGACGAGTTCGGCACCTTTGCCCTCAGGGAGGAGGACGTGGCCGAAACGGAAAACCTTATGTTCAGGCGGCTTATGGTGCGCGACGGTTTCTCCGTTGTCACCGTGCAGCTCAAAGCGCACGCCGCAGGGGCTGAAGAGGCGTTCGGCAGAACGGTAAGGGCGGCGGTAAAGCGCTTCAACCCCTCGTCGGCATACAACATATTCGGCGGCAGTATGGCAATTATGGCCGAGCCTGCAAGGGCGGTACTATATCTTCCGTTTGAAGATGTCGGGCAGTCTTCGGGACACGGCCAAAAATTTGCTTATTCAGAAAATCTCTGCAATGCTGGCAGCATTCTCCGCTTTGTTGAATTATTTGCAAAGTTTTCCTGTAAAAATGAAGTTATGCTCACTGTTTCTAAGAAGTAAAAGTAAACAGCAAATTCCACGGGAAAAGAGCGTTTAATAGGTAAGAGATATAAGTTTTAAGAACGCTACGGCGCAATTTCTTTGCGCCGCAGCGTTCTTTTGTACTTTATACAACAAAGTTTTATTTGCAACAATAATGTTGTAAAACAAGAGTTTTAATGTGTTGTATGGTGTATGTTATTCTGTGGTGCATACAGGGAATAAGTTGTAAAATATAATTGTAGAGGAGGTAAAACAATAAGATTTATCGGTCATATTAAAGGTTGAAATTTAATACAAGTTTTCTAGTCAAAAATATTTTTCTCCGTACCGCTGCGCGCGGCGGAAAAGTTGCGCCCCTGGCGGAAATCGGGGGCGCTGTCTGCAGAAAAGCGTACAGCCTTTCCCCTGGGGAAAATATTAAAATATTAAAATATGGGGTAAAAAATATGAAAAACAAGGTTATGTATGCTGCCAGCTCGCGCCCCGAAATGGGTGCTTACGCCTACGCGGACGAGCATTTTATTGCCGCAATAAGGGGTAATATAGCTGTCGACATATGCAAAGTTAAATATGCAGACTTTTCTTCGCTGTTTGCTCACGGTGCGCAGTCTGCCCTGTGCGGCGGACACGGCAATTTTGCCGCGGCGCGCATTGGTATATCTGATTGCGGCACGAGTGCGGACGCCGCGGCCGCGGGCGGCGCGCTGATTTGCCTGGACGGCGCGGGCGGCATTTGCTTCCGCGCGCAGGGGAAAGAGCAGGCCATTGCCTGCTCAAGGCTATGCTGCGGCTCACCGTCTGCAATAATAGCGCTTAGCACGGCGGTCGGGGAGGAAGATGGGCGCGCGGCCGTTCTCTCCGCGCTTTCGCAAAGCGGCAGTTTGACGGCGTTTGCGGATAACCTCTCCTTACGTTTCGGCGGTGCGGCGGCGGTAGCTGCCTACGGCATCTCAGAGTTCAAAGAACTTACTGCGCTCTTCGGCGGGCAGGCAAGGGTGGTATAGCGCAGGCGGGCGTTTGAACAAGCGTGGTGGACAGGCAGGCGTGGAGTGTCAGACAAAATGCAGGGTGTAAAGGCAGTCGTTGCAGCGGCACAATTTTACCGTCTGCGGCTGCCGCTCCGCGGCAACATTCCCTTCGGCGCAATCTGGCCGTCCGCGAGCGGCTTTAAATTAAAAAAAAGTACTTGAAAAAGTTGCCTGGTTCTGCTATACTTTAAAATATAATATACAGTTAACATTATTAGAATAATGTTTAACATAGTCGGGGAGCGTTATGCGCGAAATTAAAAGGCTGAATATCGATTGGAAAAAGACGGGAGAAAATTTAAAGCTGTTGCGGCTGGACAACCTCAACCTGCGCAGGTATGTGTGCTGGGCGCACAGAAAAACTCACGGCCGCTGTCTGCCGCCCTCCGACTGCGAAGAGTGCAGCGCGCTCGATATGGACAGCCAGATAAGCCGCCGCGAGCTGGCCGAGGCAATGAATGTTTCGCTCAACACCCTCGTCAACTGGGAGAGCGGCCGTTCGGTGCCTGCCCTCGAGGACCTGCTTTTATACTGCTCGATGTGCGGAGTGTCGCTCAAAGACCTGCTCATACTGCAGGACTGAGTTTTCAGACTCTTGCAGCAGTTATTCGTTCAGTCGGCACTGCCTTAAAGTTTTTTTGAGCGGCGCTTTGGCGCTTTTGCATTGTTAAAAATTGCCATATTTATATGTATTA
>DVNE01000014.1 GCA_018714625.1 Candidatus Coproplasma excrementigallinarum | reverse complement strand
TGAGGTCAGTTCTCTCAAGTTCAGACTTGCTTGCGCAGGCCTTTTTATAGGCAGCAACTTCCTCGCGCTGTTCTGGCGTGGTTATCTTGTCTACAAGGGGATGTTCGGGTGCAAGCACGCAGTAGGTAGCGCCGAAGAGCGTATCGCAGCGCGTGGTGAACACGGTGAATTTTTCGTCCGTTCCGTCTACTCTGAAGTCAACGTTGGCGCCTACCGATTTGCCTATCCAGTTGCGCTGTGCCGTCTTGGAGGCCTCGGGCCAGTCAAGCCCGTCAAGCCCTTCCAGAAGTCGCTCCGCATACTTATTTATGTCGATTACCCACTGTTTCATATTCTTGCGCACTACGGGGTAACCGCCGCGCTCGCTCTTACCGTCTATAATCTCGTCGTTGGCAAGCACGGTGCCGAGCTCCTCGCACCAGTTGACAGGCACGTCGGCATAGCGGGCAAGTCCCGCCTCGTAGAGCTGCTTGAATATCCACTGCGTCCATTTGTAATAGGAGGGGTCGCAGGTGGATACCGTCTGAGTGTAGTCGTAGGAGAGGCCGAGCATCTTCAGCTGAGAAGTAAAGGTCTCTATATTTTTCTGCGTGAAATCGGCCGGGTTGTTGCCCGTCTTGATTGCGTACTGCTCGGCAGGCAGACCAAACGAATCGAACCCGATGGGGTGCAGTACGTTGTAGCCCTGCATTCTCTTCATTCTGGCTATAATGTCGGTTGC
This sequence comes from Candidatus Coproplasma excrementigallinarum, assembly GCA_018714625.1. Taxonomy (GTDB): domain Bacteria; phylum Bacillota; class Clostridia; order Christensenellales; family Borkfalkiaceae; genus Coproplasma; species Coproplasma excrementigallinarum. Next base: position 8,774 of record DVNE01000014.1, on the reverse strand, counting down.
CGTATATCCCTCGGGGTGACCGACGTGCAGTCCCGCGCCGGAGGGGTAGGGGAACATATCCAGAACGTAGTATTTGGGTTTGGAAAAGTCTTTAAGGTCGGTGTGGAAGGTATTGTTTTTGTCCCAATACTCAATCCATTTCTTTTCAACATCGTTAAAATTTGTATAGGCCATTTTTTAGCACCTTGAAAAAGTAATCGATAATACTCTATTATTATACATATCCGAGCACGATTTAGCAAATAATTTGCATACAATAGTGCATTAAAGTTGTTGACAAACAGAGTAAAATGGAATAATATATAAATACCGAGCGGGAAGAAAAGTACCGTCCGTTAACCTTTTTCAGAGAGCGGGCTCTTAGGCTGTGAGGTCTGCAGGCGAGCGGGTAGCGGGAAACCGCCTTCATTTTAGCTCTGGCGACAATTTTTTAAGCGGTCTTTAAGACAATTAAGGTGGAACCGCGCAAATAAGATTTTGCGTCCTTAAAACAGCTTTATGCCGTTTTAAGGATTTTTTATACCCAAGAATTTTTCAGGAGATTTTAAGATGAAAATTTATCTCAAGAACGGAGACGAACTGCAGCTTGACGACGGCGCAAAGAGCATAGACGCCGCCAAGGCGATAAGCGATTCGCTTGCCAGAAATGCCGTTGCTGTAAAGATAAACGGCAAGCTCTGCGACCTCTCTGCGCCCCTCTCTGCAGGCGACAAGGTTGAGTTTGTTACTTTGAAGGACAAGGAGGGCATGGAAGTTTATCGCCATACCTGCGCCCATGTGCTTGCTCAGGCCGTAAAGACAATATTCCCCACCTGCAAGCTTGCCATAGGTCCCGTGATAGAGAACGGTTTTTACTACGACATAGATTTCAATACGCCCATCACTCAGGACGACTTCGATAAGATTGAGGCCGAAATGCAGAAAATCATAAAGGCCAACACGCCCATAGAGCGCTTTGAACTCTCGCGCAAGGAAGCCATTGAGCTTATGAGCGAATACAAGGAGAAGTACAAGGTAGAGCTTATAAACGACCTGCCAGAGGATGCCGTAATATCCTTCTACAGACAGGGCTCGTTTACCGACCTCTGCCGCGGACCACATCTTCCTTCGACGGGCAGAATAAAGGCGTTCAAGCTTGTATCTATCGCAGGCGCTTACTGGCGCGGAAACGAAAAGAACAAGATGCTCACGCGAATTTACGGCGTGGCTTTTGCAAAGAAGGAAGAAATGAAGGCCTACTTCGATATGCTTGAAGAGGCTAAAAAGCGCGACCACATCAAGCTCGGCAAGGAACTCAAGCTGTTTGCTCTTCTCAACGAAGGCCGCGGCTTCCCGTTCTTCCTTCCCAACGGAATGGTGCTCAAGAATACCCTCGTGGATTACTGGCGCGACCTTCACCGCAAGGAGGGCTATGTAGAGATACAGACGCCCATAATCCTCACGCGTTCGCTTTGGGAAACTTCCGGCCACTGGGAGCACTACAAGGACAATATGTATACCACCAAGATTGACGGCGAAGATTGCGCAATCAAACCCATGAACTGCCCCGGCGGTATGCTTGTATACAAGCTCTCGCCCCACAGCTATAAGGATCTTCCCATAAGAATGGGCGAGATGGGTCTTGTTCACCGCCACGAAAAGAGCGGCCAGCTTCACGGCCTCTTCCGCGTGCGTTGCTTTACCCAGGACGATGCCCACATCTTTATGCTTCCCGAGCAGATTACCCAGGAAATCAAGGGCGTTGTAAGGCTCACCGATAAAATTTACAAGCAGTTCGGCTTCAAGTATAAAGTAGAGCTCTCAACCCGTCCTCAGGACAGTATGGGTACGGAGAAGGAGTGGAACCAGGCTACCGACGCACTTCGCGCGGCCTTGGACGAGCTCGGTTACGACTATGAGATAAACGAGGGCGATGGTGCGTTCTACGGACCCAAGATTGACTTCCATCTTCAGGACAGCATAGGCAGAACCTGGCAGTGCGGCACCATTCAGCTCGACTTCCAGATGCCTCAGCGCTTTGAGCTTGAGTACGTGGGCGAGGACGGCGAAAAGCATCGTCCCATAATGATACACCGCGCCATCTTCGGCTCTATCGAAAGGTTTATCGGCATACTTATCGAGCATTTTGCCGGCAAGTTCCCCGTATGGCTTGCACCCGTGCAGGTTAAAGTCCTCACCATTACGGACAGAACCAAGGACTATGCAGCAAAGGTTTGCGATATGCTCACCGAAAAGGGCATACGCATAGAGTGCGATACCCGCAACGAAAAAATCGGCTACAAGATACGCGAGGCCAAGCTTGAAAAAGTGCCCTATGTGCTCGTCCTTGGCGACGCTGAGGAACGCGACGGCACTGTAAACGTAAACAAGCGCGGCGTTGAGGAAAAGATGTTCATGAAGGCAGAGGATTTTGTAAATCTCGTCGTTTCCGACGTAGAGAGCAAAATAATCTTCTGATAAAGCGTTTGCAATAGGGGTAAACAGTACAAGTAAGGCGGCTGACTATTTTTTCGGCTGAAATTATACGCTTTTTATCGCTCAAATTTCAAAAAAACGTTTGACAAAATAATTTTTGTATTGTATTATATAAAAGTAAGCAAAGGTTAAACCCTTTCGCCGTACGGATGGTCTGTGTCGGCAAATAATGATTTTTCTTGTGCGCTATGCGTACACTGTTTGTCATTATCGCGGTTTGCTCTTTGCAGGCCGCGTTTTTTTGCGGCAAATAAAATGAGAGGTATATGACTTATTAAAGATTCCTATTCTATCAACGAACAAATCCGTGACAGGGAAGTAAGAGTTATAGGTTCAGACGGAGCCATGCTCGGAATAATGCCCGCTGCACAGGCTCAGCGCTTGGCTTACGAGCAGGAACTCGATCTTGTAAAGATTTCCCCTACGGCAATTCCCCCCGTATGCAAAATTATGGATTACTCCAAATTCAAGTACGAGCAGGCAAAAAAGGATAAGGAAAACCGCAAGAATCAGACCGTTGTCGAGCTTAAAGAGATAAGGCTTTCCATGACAATCGATGTTGGCGACATAGCCGTAAAAACCAAGCAGTGCTTAAAGTTTTTAGAGGCCGGCAACAAAGTCAAGGTGTCCATAAGAATGAAGGGCAGGGAAAATTCCCGCTCTTACCAGGGCGTCAAAGTAATGGAAAACTTTTTTGAAGGATTAGGCGGAAAGGCAGTTATGGATAAGAAGCCCACAACAGAGGGCAGAAATATCATAATGATGATTTCCCCTGCCAAAGCTTGACTTTCATTTAAATTTAAAAATATCATCGGAGGTTACAAATATGCCCAAGCAGAAATCACACAGCGGCACAAAAAAGCGCTTCTGGCTCACTTCAACCGGCAAGGTAAAGAGGGCTCACGGCGGCAAAAACCATAAGGCAGAAACCAAGAACAGAAAGAGAAAGAGAAATTTGCGTAAAAATACGTTAGTTTCCACAACACAGGAATTGACCGTAAAGTCAATGATTCCTTACAAGGGCTAAAGGAGGTTAAATTTCCATGCGTATCAAAAGGACAGTAAACGCGCTTAAGAAGCGCAGAAAGATATTCCGCCTTGCCAAGGGTTACTTCGGCAACAAATCCAAGTCTTACAGGATTGCACGCGAAGCCGTAATGAAGTCTTTGAACTATGCGTTCAAAGGTCGTAAGCTCCGCAAGCGCGATATGCGCAGCCTTTGGATTGCAAGAATCAATGCTGCTGCAAGAATTAACGGTCTTTCATATTCCAAATTCATGTACGGCCTCAAAGCTGCAGGCATCAACCTCAACAGAAAGGTACTTGCAGATCTTGCTGTAAACGACGCAGCTGCATTTGCAGCTCTTGCCCAGAAGGCCAAGGCCGCAGTTTGAGCATTTTAAATAATTAAGCCTGATTTTCAGGCTTAATTTTTTGCTTTTTATGATAATTCAGTCAAAATCCAATCCAAGAGTAAAGGCGATGGCCGCCCTCAAGCAAAAAAAGTTCAGGGCGGAGCGCGGCGAATACCTCGTAGAGGGCGTTAAAATGGTCACCGAGTGCCTCGCTGCGGGGTGTGAAGTCACAGACCTCATGTGTACGGAGGAGTACGCTTCGCGTTTTTGCGATGCGGCCGTTCTTCCGCGCGAAGTTTTCGGGTTTGTCTCTGACGAAAAAACTCCGCAGGGCGTAATCGCGTCGGTAAAAATTCCGCGCGTGCCGCTTAAAGCGCCTGAGGCTGCCTGCATTCTTCTCGACGGGTTGCAGGACCCCGGCAATGTGGGCACAGTCGTGCGTACGGCAAACGCCGCAGGCTACGGCGAAATCTATATGATAAACTGTGCCGACCCCTTTTCTCCTAAGGCCGTCCGCTCCAGCATGAGCGGCGTGTTCTTTGCCAGGATTATGCAGGGCAATAAGCAGGAGGTCTTGTCTGCGCTTGCAGGTACGCCGATAATCTGTGCCGATATGTGCGGCGAAAGCGTCTATTCTTTCTGCCCGCCGGAAAAGTTTGGTCTTTGCATAGGCAGTGAAGGCTCGGGCGTGAGCGATGCTGTCAGGTCTGCCGCGGCGTACACAGTGAGCATACCGATGCGTTCCACTTGTGAAAGTCTGAATGCGGCAGTATCCGCAGGGATTTTGATGTATATGCTTGGCGGTAAAAATTTTACCGCAAAAAACTGAATAAGAGAGGTAGAAAAAATGTCAGGACATTCTAAATGGCACAATATTCAGGCGAAAAAGGGTAAGACGGACGCAGCGCGCGGCGCTATGTTTACAAAGCTCGGCAGAGAGATTGCCGTTGCTGCCAAGGGTAACCCAAACCCCGAAACCAACAGCAAGCTTGCGGACGCCATAGCCAAGGCCAAGGCTAACAACATGCCCAACGATACAATCAAGCGTTCGATTGCCAAGGCGGCAGGCGAGCTCGGTGACAAGGAATACAGAGAGCTCACCTACGAAGGTTACGGAGTTGGCGGCTCAGCCGTTATAATAAACACCCTTACGGATAACGTAAACAGGACTGCGGGCGACGTGCGCTCGACAATGTCAAAGTGCGGAGGCCAGATGGGTAATACGGGCTGCGTTTCCTATATGTTCGATAAAAAGGGTTATCTTGCCGTTGAACGCACACCTTCGCTCGACGAGGACAAGATGATGGAGTACTGCCTTGAGGCCGGCGCGGACGACTACATCACGCAGGAAGATGCGTACGAAGTATTCTGCGCTCCCGAAAACTTCTCCGCTGTCCGCTCCTATCTTGAAGGCAAGGGCGTTAACTTCTTCGAGGCTGCTGTCAAAATGATTCCTCAGAATTACATTACGCTTGACGCCGAAAAGCTTGAAACATTCAGGAAGATGCTCGACAGGCTCAACGAGCTCGACGATGTTCAGGACGTATATCACAATGTAGAGCTTCCCGAAGAGGACGAAGAGGACTGATTTGCCGTTTAAATTCAATCAGCATTTTACAATAAGCGTTGCGCACTTGCGCGGCGCTTATTTTTTATTTTAAGTATTGCCGCCCGGCTTTATAATGATTTGCACTGTATTTTGCCTGGTTTGGGTGCGTATGTAAAATACTTAGGACGTACTGATAGCGTCAGCGTTAAAATTTAAGATAAATTTTTGCGTAAGCGAATAAAACTTCCGACATTGCAAAATCTATTACTACAAGCGGAAACGCTTTAATATATAAGTCCTTATTTAAAGCGTTTCGCTTTAAAAAGAATATTATATAAATTTAAATTTACATTCAGGTGTGGTTTTAAGTTTATCTTCATTATAAAATGGCGTAATTGCTTTGAATTAAGGGCGTGGGAAGCGTTTTCTTTATAAGAGAACGCTTCCCTATGTATTTTACGGGCATAAGGCGTATAAAATATACTATGCGCAAAATTATAAGGCTCGCGCTCGCCCTGTTGTGCCTGTGTGCCGTGGTGGGCGGCGTGATAATAGGTATTGCGGGAACGGGCGAAGGTAAGAGCGACGAGGGCGGTGTTGAAGTTGTAACTCTGTGGCAGGTAGACAGTTTCGAGGGCGGCAAGGGTTCGCGTGCGGAGTATCTCCGCAGTCTTTCAAACGAGTTCGGACGCATCAACGGAGTGTATTTCAATGTTGCGTCGCTCACACCCGAGGCGGCAGAATATAATATAGAGGCGGGAAACATAGCCGATATTATTTCTTTCGGCGCAGGCTCGGCCTTTCCTATGGGCATTGCCGAGGAGGGCAGCGCTGAGGTGTGGTGCAACGGCGCATATTGTATTCTTACTTTGAATGGTGACTTTACAGATATCACCGCCGAAAACACCGTAGTGAATGAAGGGAAGGAGAATTTATCTTCAGTTGCGGCCGCTCTTTCAGGACTTTCGGCCGCAAAGGTGCAGACATCTGTTTCGGCATATTTAAGTCTTCTCGACGGCAAATTCAAGTACCTTTTGGGAACTCAGCGCGACATTGTCCGCCTGCAGATAAGGGGCGCTTCATTTAAAGTGCTTCCCGTCTCCGCATTCAATGATTTGTACCAGTATATCTCTGTCACGCGTACTGCTGCAAATAAGGAAATCTGCAACAGATTTATAGATTATGTCCTTGAAAGAAGCAGCGGGCTTGGTAAGCTTTGTATGTTTCATGACGGGCTGAAACTCTATTCCGACGAGCTCGGAGGGCTTGAAAATATAAAGTTTGAGTACGGTGTTCCTGCTGTTGCAGGAAAAGAGTGGAGAGCAAGCGTTCTTTCGGCGGCGCAAACAAATACAGAGCTTTTGAAAAGTTTACTCAAACAATTGTAAAAACATAAAAATAATGGTAAAATATAGGTGGTAGATATGGGTGCTGAACCATCGGGCAATATATTTGCCCGTATACCGAAAGTTGAAAATTTCAGTTTTGCCGCAAACACTACATACGGCTGCGGCGGGTGTGCCAGGCGGGCATACTTTCCGCGGACGGAGGAAGAGGCGTGCAGACTTTTTTCTGCACTTTCAGAGTGCGGCGAAAAATTTGTTGTTTTAGGCAACGGTTCAAACGTGCTCGCGCAGGATGGCCTTTATGACGGCGCAGTAGTCAGCACAAAAAATCTTAAAAAAATTTCGCTTGTTTCGCGCAGTCAGGCGCTTTTGTACTGCGGCAGCGGAGTAACCGTTGCAGAGCTTTTAAATTTTTGTACGGCAAACGGATTGGGCGGAGCAGAATTTACGGCCGGTATTCCCGCAACGCTTGGCGGCCTTGTTTACATGAACGGCGGTGCAGGCGGAGGCTGGATTGGCGATATAGTAAATTCGGTGCGTATATTTGACGGGAAATTAAGAGTTTTATCGCAGGAAGAGTGCAATTTTAGTTATAAGCATAGTACTATGCGTGACATAAATAGCATAATTCTTGGTGTAAATCTGCAATTAACGCATTTAAATGCGGCAACTATACAAAAAAATATAAAAGACAGACTTCTTGCCCGCAGCGCTGTTCCGAGCGGAAAAAGCTGCGGCTGCGTGTTCAAAAACTACTTCGGCGTGAGCGCCGGCAGCATTATAGAGAGCGCAGGTCTCAAAGGCAAGAGGATTGGCAACGCGGTAGTCAGCGAAAAACACTGCAACTTTATTCTGAACTGCGGCGGAAAAAAATCTTCAGACATATATGCGCTCATAAATTTTGTCAAGGATGAAGTATATAAAAAGTTTGGCGTTACGCTTGAAGAGGAGGTCTGTTATATCGGAGATTTCAAATGATACTTACGGGAGATTACCATACTCATACACCATATTCGCACGGCAAAAATACCGTGCTTGAAAATGCCGAGGCAGCAAAGGCCCGCTCGATAAAGCAGATAGCAATAACCGATCACGGCTTCAATCATATAATTTTCGGGCTGCGCAGGAGAAAACTTTCTGCCCTGCGCGCCGAATGTACTGCCGCGGAAGAGGCTACGGGCGTAAAAGTGCTTATGGGAATGGAGAGCAACCTCACCTCGCTTGTCGGCCATACGGATATGAAGGAGAGCGATTACAAATTTTTTGATATTTTCCTTGCGGGCATACACGAGGTGCTTTTATATAAGGGACTTAAGGATTTTTACTATCTTTCCTTTAAAAATTACGCGGCGCACAAATTCGGCAAGCGCCCTTCGGACAAGCTTGTTCAGCTCACAACACGCGCCTATATCGAGGCTGTAAAGAATAATCCCATAGACATTCTCACGCACATCAATTTTCTTGTATTCTGCAACCTTACAGAGGTTGCTAAGTGTTGTGCGGATTATGGCACATATATAGAAATCAACACCAAAAAGTACCATATCACGCCCGAAGAACTCAATAAAATGGCTGAAACGGGCGTGCGCTTTGTAATTGATTCCGACGCACATTCTGCCGACAGGGTGGGTGACACGAAAATTGCCGAAGAATTGCTTTCCCGGGCATCTGTTCCGCTTGACAGAATAGACAACATAGACGGCAGACTTCCCAATTTCCGTTTTGCTGAGTATAAAAAGCAGCACGGGATAGAGACCGTTTTAAACTGAGAAACGGACTAAGTTTTTTCCAGGCAAAGTTTAAATTTTTTTTTTCAGACAATAAGAAATCTCCTTGATTTTACCTGCGCCTTATGCACTAGACTTTATCTGAGCTTTGAGCACTAGACTTTACCTGCGCCTTATGCACTGGACTTTACCTGCGTGTTGTGCATTAAAAAATCAGATTTTATACTTTTGTTGCAACTGCCGCATTTTGCGCTTGCAAATATTTGTTCGGCGCGGTATAATATAAAGTATGCGGAGTATGCGCGGAAATATATTTTGAAAT
>DVNE01000013.1 GCA_018714625.1 Candidatus Coproplasma excrementigallinarum | reverse complement strand
GTGAATACCGCGCGCCGCCGCTTTTTTACTCTTTACAAAAAAGCCGTTCTACAATAACCTATTACAAAAACGTACCGCAACAACCAATCACAGAAAGCCGTACCTCTGCAACCAATTAAATAAACGTTGCCGATTATTCCAAAAACATTATTCGACGGTGACCGACTTTGCAAGGTTGCGGGGTTTATCGGGGTCGCGCCCCAGAATTACCGCCGTGCGATAGGCAATCAGCTGAAGCGGTATAACCGAAACTATCGGCGCGACAAATTTTGAACAACAAGGCACTGCGACGAGGAAGTCTGCCCGCTCTGCAAGCCCCGCAGGGGCGCAGCCCTCGGCGTACACCACTGCCGCCCTGCCCCCGCGCGAGTATATCTGCTCTATCGCCGAAGCCGTCTTTTCGGCCAGCTGTCTGCCTGAAATTATGGCAATGGCAAGTGTGCCGCCGTCTACAAGCGCTATTGTGCCGTGCTTCAGCTCGCCCGCAGGGTAGCCCTCGCCGGGCACATAAGATACCTCTTTTAGCTTAAGACTGCCCTCTGCCGCAATCGGATAGTCCGTTCCCCTGCCTATAAAGTACACGCCCGAGGACGAGGCGCACGCCCTGGCTATATCCTCGACCATGCAGTGCGAGATTGCATAGGCGCACTTCGCCTCGGCGGCGGCAAGTTCAGCGAGCATTTTTTTATAACAGGACGCACTTTGCGTCAGCGCGGCAATAGTAAGCAGAAGGGCGGCCACCTGACCGCAGTAGCTCTTTGTGGCAGCAACGCATATCTCCGTACCCGCACGCACGGGGATTACCAGGTCAGCCACTTCGGTGAGCGCCGAATACGGCACATTGGTGACAGCCGCAACATATGCCCCGCAAGCCTTGGCTGCACGGGCGGCCTCTACCGTGTCTGCAGTTTCGCCGCTCTGGCTGACGGCTATAAACAGCGTTGCAGGGCAGGTGGCGGTCACTCTGTACCTGTATTCGCCCGCCGTCTCCGCGCGGACGGGTATTTTAAGCAGCTCCTCACCGCAGTATGCGGCGGCAAGCGCGCTGTGATAGGCCGTACCGCAGCCGCAAAGCACCACATCCCTGAACGCACCCCGTTTTTTCAGCAATCGGCGTATGGCAGAGGCGCAGCCCTCGCTTTCAAAGGCGAGCACGGTATTTTTGACGGCCGCGGGTATTTCGTTTATCTCCTTTATCATATAGTGGGGAAATCCGCAAAGCCTGGTTGCGCGCGCACTTGCGGGAATGGGCGAAAAGGTGAGCGACTGCGGCGCGCCGCCAAAGTTGCAGAACGTTATTTCGCCGTTGGAGGCAAACGCTATCTGATTATCACGCAGGACGGCCACGCTTTCTGCCAGCCCTGCAAGTGCTGGCATATCGCTTGCGGCATACAGTCCCTCGCCGCCACGGCCGACGATTATGGGGTTTTTATACTTTACCGCAACAAAGCCTTCATAGTCCTCGCACAGAATACAGAGTGCAAACGCGCCCTTCAGTCTGCCTGCCGCCGCAATGACCGCCTCCTTAACATCGCCGGCATAGTATTTATCGAGCAGGTGAGCCACAACCTCGCTGTCCGTCTGAGAAAAAAAGATATGCCCCTCTTCCAGCAGCTCGGCCTTAAGGTCGGCATAATTTTCTATTATTCCGTTATGTACTACCGAAAACTTGCCGTATGTATGCGGGTGCGCGTTGGCGTCCGAAGGTCTGCCGTGCGTTGCCCAGCGGGTATGGCCTATGCCCGTTCCGCCGCTGAGAGCAAGCGCGCCCTGATTTATGGCGCTCACCCTGCCCTTGCGCTTTACCGTGCTTATTACGCCTCCGCTGAGCACAGATATGCCGGCGGAATCATAGCCGCGGTATTCAAGATCTTCCAGCCCCTTATACAGCACCTTTGCGGCGCACTTTACGCCCGTGCAGGCGATTATTCCGCACATAAAATTTAAATTACCCCCTGAATATGCCTTAAATAACGCGCTATTTCAGCAGCACAGCGCTCGCAGTTTTCTCTGTCCTCGCCCTCAGCCATAATGCGGACGACGGGCTCTGTACCCGAAGGTCGGACGTTTACGCGCATACAGCCAAAACGGGTGCGCGCGCCCTCGGCAAACTCGGTTATGCCGCCGGAAAAGGCCGCGTTTTTATCGCGCACGCGCACAGAGATATTGCACTGCGGAGCGGCTCTGTACCCGCGCAACAGCGCGGAAATACTTTCGCCGCGTTCGGCGGCGGCCTCCAGAATTTTTATGGCGGTCACCAGTCCGTCGCCCGAAGAACCGTATTTTGAGATTATTATATGCCCCGACTTTTCGCCGCCCAAGGCAAAGCCGCATTCGCACATCTTTTTGTAGACAAACCTGTCGCCCACCTGCGTGAGTTCGCAGCCTATGCCGTGTGCGGCAAGGCTGTTTATCAGTCCGCCGTTGGTGAGAACGGTGGCCGCAATACCCTCCCCCTTAAGTTCGCCCTGCGCCTTAAGGCGATTGGCAAGTATGTAAAGTTCGGCGTCGCCGTCCACAACGTTGCCGTATTCGTCGCAGGCTATGCACCTGTCGGCATCGCCGTCAAAGGCAAAGCCGCAGTCCAGACCGCGCTCTTTGACGAGCGCACTCAGACGCTCGGGTACTGTTGCGCCGCTCTCGTTTATGTTTATTCCGTTCGGCTCGCCGCCCAGAACGCAGGTCTTTGCGCCGAGCGCGTCAAAAACTGACTTGGCTATCTGCCAGGCACTGCCGTTGGCACAGTCAAGCCCCACGCTGTAACCTTTGAACGAGCAGGCCGAGAGTGATATGAGGTGACCTATATATCTGTTACGCCCGCTGACATAGTCGAACGACGCGCCTATATCCTCGCCCGAGGCGGCAGGCAACTCCTCGAGCTGACAGGGCATTATGCCGTCGAGGTAGTTTTCAAGCGGAAGCACGGCCTCGTCGTCCAACTTTTCGCCCGCGCCGTTCATGAGCTTTATGCCGTTATCAGAAAAAGGGTTGTGACTTGCTGAAATCATTATGCCGCAGTCGAAACCGTCCGTTCGGGTTATGTAAGAGACGGACGCCGTCGTCGTGACGTGAAGTATGTAGGCGTCCGCGCCCGAGGCTGTCAGTCCCGAAACAAGGGAATACTCCAGCATATATGATGAGCGGCGGGTGTCCTTACCTATTACCACCCTGCACTTTTTGCCGCCGCGGGCAAAGTACCAGCCCAAAAATCTGCCCGTCTTGAATGCAAGTTCGGCCGTAAGTCCGCTGCCCGCCCTGCCGCGGAAGCCGTCAGTTCCGAAGTATCTGCCCGTCTTTATACCTCCCCGCACCGCCGCCGGGTTTTACCTCTTCGCGGCAGCGTCCTATACAGAAATCCATAGGCTCAAGGTCGCGGGTGACAGTCGTTCCCGCGGCAATATATGCGCCCGAACCAATAAAAACGGGCGCTACTATGTTGCAATTACAGCCTATAAAACAGCAGTCGCCCACACGTGTGCGCGACTTGACTTTGCCATCGTAGTTGGCAAAAACCACGCCGCAGCCTATATTTACCTCCCTGCCCAGGTCGGCGTCGCCAATGTACGAAAGATGTGCGGCCTTACAACCTTCGGCAAGGGAAGAATTTTTTATTTCCACAAAATCGCCGATGCGGCACCCTCTGCCCACATTTGCGCCCGCACGCAGGCAGGTGTACGGCCCGACGGAGCAGTCCTCAGCCACATATGAATTGCTTACAGAGCTTGAGAGGACAACTGTACGGGCGCATATTGTGCTGTCTTCTATGCAGGAAAAGGGCATTATGCGCGCGCCCGAGCATATTTTGCTTTTGCCTGTGACACAGCAGGGGCCGCACAGCATTGCGCCCCGCTCCACTACAACGGTTTTATGCACTACAACGTTGTTGCCGAAGATAATTACTCCCCGCCTTTTTAAATACCGCACTGAATACACGGCGCTTTTTCGCATACTTTTCATCGGTACTTATAGAATATGCGGGCAAACCCAAAAAAGTGTAGAGAAGGGCAAAACTACAGGCAGCAAAAAGCGTGCGGGCGCGGCAAATGCCGCGCCCGCACGCTCATATCTGTGGAAGCGCATCAATCCAGAAAGATTAATGCTTAAATTAAGTTTATATTACTCAGGATTTATTCTCGCTGTCCGCGCCCACGCCGTACATTTCCTTATAGCGGCGTATATCCTCGTTAGTCACGGCGATACCCTGCACGCATCCCGTATATTCGTTTGCGCTTATTATATCAAGCTGTAACACATCAGCGCCAGCCTTGCCTTTACTGTTTTTCCTCTTTTCCATACAGATATTATCCGCAAATAAATACAGCTTTATACTGCGCGAGCAAAAATTCTGACAATCTGCCAAAGCCGCTTTATTCTGATTTACAAAACTTTTTCAACTCAGACTAAATCTGCCAATCTATAAAGCTAAAATAACGTCTTTACGCTGTTTATATGTCGACAATTAATCCCGCAAGATAGTCTTTATGCTTTATCCCCCTCTCGTACAGATTGTGGAACATAGAAAAAAACAGAGGTAAGCGAAATACGCTTACCTCTGTTTTGGTGACCCCTTTGAAGTTAAAGGCGAACTATTCAGTTCTTCAAACGTTACCGTCTTACTCTGTCCCTTATAATTGTATGTAATCACAAAATGGTCGTCATACAGATAAATGCTGTTTACAAACCCGTCGATAAGCCTTTGCTTTCCTTCCTGGGTGGATATGTCTATCTTGCGGAAGTTGTAGAGAGCAAATAAAATCTGCTCCTTTGTGAGTACAGGATTGCGCGTCTGTGCCTCGAACAGCTCAATTTCAAGATTGCGCTTGCGCTCTTCCAGCTCGTCCAACGCCTTCTTCGTCGTGGAAGAATAGATGCCTTGCGTGATTGCCTCTACAAGGTTATTGAGCTTTGTCTCCACGCCCGTAAGCTGTGCCTGTATAGAAGTTGCCGCATTATCCTCTTGCATCTGTAACTCATAAATACGGTCGGCAAGCTCTTCCACAACTTCGTCGCTTGAAAGCAATTCCTTTATCTCGTCCAGCACAAGCTCTTCCAGCCACTCCTTTCGGACAGACTTTTTGTCGCACTTGCCCTGTTTCGCGTGATTGCACTTATAGTATCGGTACTGCCGAGAAGTATGGCTCGTCCCGATAACGCCCGTCATCATCGCGCCACACTTACCGCAAAAGAGCTTTGTGGTGAGCAGATAGTCGTCCTCGCTCCTGTGCATTGCAGGAGCTTTTTTATTTCTCGCCATACGCTGCTGCACAGCATTAAAAGTCTGCTCGTCGATAATTGCAGGGATGGCATCAGGGATGACAGTTTCGCCAAATTTGTACTCGCCGATATATTTGCGGTTGGTAAGGATACGAAAGATTGCGTTGTAGTTCAATTCATAGCCGCGATTTTTAACGCCTCGTTCTTTAAGCTTTGACGCAATCTCCGTAATCTTTACGCCGTCCACATACAGATTAAAGATCTCTTTGATGATCGGGGAAATAGTTTCGTCAATTTGATAATGGTCAGTATCGTCCACGTAATAGCCGAAAGGCGGGCGCACACCATTACTCTTCGCTTTGAGAGCATTTTCAGTCATGCCGCGCTTGACCTTTTCGGAGAGTTCAGCGGAGTAATATTCGGCATATCCTTCTAACAAGTCAAATGGACATAAAACTTATTTTAGGGTTTTAAGTTGTCAGACGGATAAAACCGAGTCGATGTCGATCTTATAGTAAATGTGGATCTCCTGCGGTTTGCCCGTGACCGTTTCTTTGCCGCCGATGATGAGCCTGTCGAAGAGAGATAAACACATCTCCCGCGTCAGCGTGGGCGAGTCAAAATACAGTTTCAGTCTGCGGATAAATTCGTCCACATCCGTTTTTGCCTGCGCCACCTGTTCAAGCCCCTGCGTTATAGAAGTCGATTTCTCTTGCAACTCCGTTTGTTCCGAGGTATACTTTTCGATCAGCTTCACGCACACTCTTTCGGGGATCTTTCCTGCAACCTTCTCTTCAAACGCCGCTTCGATCAGCTTGTCGAGTTCACGCAGACGCTTCTCGGCTCTTTTCAGCTCCTTTCTGACTTCGGTTTGATTTGCGCCCGCGAGCATCGTCTGCCGCTCCAGATACCGCTGTTTGAATTCTGCCTCGCGCCCGATGATCGTCTTGGCTTTTGCCGCGACGTCTTGCCTTACAAGCTGCTCTAAAACAGGCACAGTGATGAAGTGACTGAAACAGGCGGACGAACCCATGCGCGACTTCGTTCCGCAGTTGAAGTTGAAATACGTATTTTCTCTGCCGAGCCGTTTTATGTACGTCGTATTCCAGCCGAGCCGCATCTTCGCGCCGCAGTCTGCGCAGAACATCAGCCCCGACAGCGGGTGCATATAACCTCTTGCGGTGTGCTTTCCGTGTCCTACGGCCTTTTCGACTTCCTTCACCTTATCCCACAGCTCTTTCGGAATGATAGCCTCGTGCGCGTTTTCGACAACGATCCATTCCTCCTTGGGACGGCGCTGCCACTTGTGGTTCTTATATGAAATTGTAGTCGATTTGTGCTGGACTAAATTGCCGATGTACGCTTGATTGGAGAGCAGC
>DVNE01000012.1 GCA_018714625.1 Candidatus Coproplasma excrementigallinarum | reverse complement strand
CGGTGACTATCACGGGAACATTAGACAAAAAAGAGCGGAGTCTCTGAGCCCGCTCTTTTCCTGACTTGCCCTTGGGGTGTATTCGCTATTTTTTGTTAATTATTGCCATCTCTATTGAATACACCCTTTGCGGAGGTCTTTTAATTTATCTCTATTGCCGTTTTATTCGTCATTGCCTTTTAGGTTGTTTTGTATCTGCGTTTTATTTTACATTGCCGTTGACTACATTCTGTGGCTTGCCGTTTATAAACGCCTTGATGTTTTCCGCAACGATATTTAAAAGACGGGCGCGCGTTTCGGCAGGCCCCCATGCTATGTGCGGCGTTATTATGCAATTCCTTGCCCCGAGAAGCGGATTGCCCTGCTCCATAGGCTCCTGGGTGAGCACGTCAAGGCAGGCTCCGCGTATTGTGCCCGAATTGAGCGCCTCGGCAAGCGCTGCCTCGTCTACCAGCCCTCCCCTCGCGGTATTTATAAGCACGGCGGACTTCTTCATTTTTGCAAGCGACGCGGCATTTATCATTTTTTCGGTTGCGGCTGTCAGCGGGCAATGGAGCGAGAGATAGTCGCTGCGCCTGAAAATCTCGTCTTCAGAGACATATTCATAGGGGCAATCCTTAGGCTGCGTGCGCGAATGTACCAAAACCTTCATTCCGAAGGCCTCGGCCACGCGGGCAACGGCCCTGCCTATGCTGCCATAGCCGTACACGCCGAATGTTTTGCCGAATACTTCGAACATTGGCCACTTGAAGTAGCAGAACGACTTGCTTTTTACCCAGTCACCCGCATCGACGGAGGCGCGGTAGTGGTCGGTGCTGCCCTCTGCCATAAGCAGCAGTGCAAACACGTGCTGGCATACGGCGTGTGTGGAATAACCGGGCACATTGCAGCAGACTATGCCGCGTTCGTTAAGGGCGGCAAGGTCAACATTGTTGTAACCCGTGGAGTACGTGCCCACATACTTTAGGTCAGGGCAGTTATCGATAAGCTTGCGCGTCACGTTGACTTTGTTTACGAGAAGCATCTCTGCGTCGCGCGTCACCTTAAGGATTTCCTCTTCCGTAAGGATGTCGTAGAATTTTACGTCGCCGAGCGCCTCTATTACAGAAAAATCAAGGTCGCCCACAGAGAGGGTGTGCGTGTCAAGTGAAACTATCCTGTATTTCTTGCCCGCGTCTTCCATTTTTTTCTCCTTTATATATGCGTTAATTGCGGCATATGTGCCGCTCTTTTTAATTTTTTATACCCTTTGAACCCCTCTTCTCATACGATATTTAGCCGCGCGCGGCCGACATTTTTTATTAACAATTTACAGAAGCGTAAACCTGAAAAAGTCGTTGCCTACGGGCGTCTCCCTTTCGAAAACGGCGGTATCACCCACGCCTTCGAGCACAAAATAGTGTGCAACGGCGCCCTCCATAAGCCTGAAGCAAAGTGCGTCGCCAACGATGTCGTCTATTACTATCCTGAAAAAATTAAGTTTGAATATCTCGTCGAGGATAAACTCGCCCTTGACGCATTCCATTACCTGCGTTCCGCCGTATTCGGCGTCGGCCGCCTCGGAGATGACCTCTGTTTTTAACTGCATGTATTTATTTTATCACTAATGGCGCAAGGGTGCAATCGTTAGCCGTTTGCGCTGAGAAAATAAATAAATATTCAGTTTTGAGCCTCTGATGGCCGCCCGTGGCGGTATATATACAAAAAAATTCACACACAACCTTCAAAAAAGCGGAAAGATGGCGTACTTTGCCCCGTTGCAGGGCAAAAATTTCAAATTTCTTTGTATGACTTCCACCCCAGCCAGACAAAATTTTTTGTTTTTTTGCCAATTTGCATTGACTTTAATTGCACTCAATGTTAATATATTCGGCGGCGCAGAAAAGGGCGGCAGATTTTCAGCGGAGACAGGGCGATGAAGGCCATAAATTTAGGCAACAGACGAGTGCTTTCCACCGTTTTAAAACTTATTATACCCGCAATGACGGCACAGTTTATAAACGTGCTGTATTCCATAGTGGACAGAATGTATGTGGGCAATATAGAGGGCGTGGGCGATATAGCGCTGGCCGCCGTGGGCGTATGCGCACCTATAACCACCCTTATCTCCTCTTTCGCGTTCCTTATAGGTACGGGCGGCGCGCCCATCTTTGCAATGGCGCTGGGCGAGGGCAGGGAGGATAACGCAAGAAAAATACTTACCAACGCCGCATACGCGCTGACGGCGCTTGCCGTTATAGTCGCGCTGTTCTTTGTTGTATGCGCAAAACCCGTGCTGTACACATTCGGCGCGAGCGACGCCACCTATACCTACGCAAAGCAATACCTGCTTATCTATTCTGCTGGCGCGCTCTTTTCAATAACGGCGACGGGGCTAAACCAGTATATAACGGCGCAGGGATATTCGGGAATAGGCATGCTGACCACCGTTATAGGTGCGGCAACAAACATAGGTCTTGACCCGCTGTTTATATTTGTGTTCAGAATGAATGTTGCGGGCGCCGCGCTTGCGACGATAATTTCACAGTTCCTTTCATTCATATTCGTATTTGTATTCTTAAGGCTTAAAGGCACAAAGATACGCCTTACCTTTGGCAGGGCGAATTTAAAAATAATAGAAAATATAATAAAGCTTGGCATCTCTCCCTTTATAATAATGGCTTCAGACAGCCTTATTATAATAGTACAGAACGCCATACTGCAATGGCGCGGCGGCGCGGACGGAGATATGTGGATAACGGTATCCACCATAGTTCAGGCGTATTTTTCGCTTATAACAATGCCGATGCTGGGCATAAGCTCGGGCTCGCAGCCCGTCCTGAGCTACGCCTACGGTGCAAAGAACGCTTCGCTTATGAAGCGCGCCGAGCTGTGGATAACGGTTGCCTGCTTTACGTTCACCGCGATAATGACGGTGCTTTCGCTGTTCATTGCGCAACCGTTCGTGGGCATATTCACGCAGAACACTGAAATTGCAGAGCGGTCTGTGTGGGGAATACGCGTGTTTATGGTCGGCGTTATACCGCTCGCCTTCCAGTATGCGTTTGTAGACAGCTTTACCGCGCTCGGGCAACCGAAGTATGCAATACTGCTTTCACTTGTGAGGAAGGTGATTTTCTTCCTCGGCGGCATAATCGCCTTCCCCATAATATGGGACGTCAGCGCAGTATTTTACGCTGAACCGTTTGCCGACATTGCTGGAGCGACGATGTCCACGATAATGTTTCTGATACTCTTCCCCCGCGTTGTAAGGCACAGAATTAACGGCGAAGACGATTTGAGAAAGCGCAGGTTCCGCCACCGCCGCCACAGCACGGCAGATTAAAATCTTTTTTTAACGCAAAAAATTTGCGCCGCATTTTGCGGGCGTTGAAAAGTTGAAGCTTGTTGTTCTTAATGATTTTAAGGCATTTAATTTAACATAAAGCCGCCGCGCACAGAATTTGTGCGCGGCGGCTGTTTTAATTAATTAAGGCATAGTACGGGGTGTTTTTATCATTCCGCACCGTATATTTTAATTTTTGAATTGATAGCACACTTCAGCAACACGGCATTGCCGAACGGCTACGAAGCCAACCAAAATGTAAGTGACAGAGCGCAGACCGCACGGCGACAATGTATTGCGAAGGTTATGTTGCAATCTGTGCCGCAAAATTTACGCGAGCCAAAAAACTTCAGAGAAACGAGCAAGACGCGGAGCCCGAGGAAGGCGCGAGGGAGCTTACTTAACCGTAAGTGACCGAGCGCAGACCGCACGGCGACAATGTATTGCAAAGGTTATATGAAGTTTTTTATCAGTACTTCGGCCGCGCCACATACGTCGTATGCAGCAACTCGTGCGCCTTGTGACTGTTGGGTTTGCCTAAGAACTCTTTATAGAGCATTTTTACGGCAGGCGGCTCGTCGGAAACTCTGTATTTATTGTCCATATCTGAGTAGTAGAGCGCGCTTGCCCGGAGAGTTTTGAGGTCGACGTTATTGCGCACCTCGTCGTGAATATAGGGCTGTCCGCCGCCGTTGATACAGCCGCCGGGGCAGGCCATAATCTCTACAAAGGTGTACTTCTTTCTGCCGCTCTTTATGTCCTCCATCACCTTGCGCGCGTTGCCCAGTCCGCTGGCTACGGCAACGTTTACCGTTACGCCGCCAAGCGTATATATAGCCTCCTTTACGCCCTTTGTGCCGCGCACCTCTTCAAACACTATCGGTTCGTCCGCATCGCCGAGCGCGCGTGCCGCAAGCCTTAAGGCCGCCTCCATTACGCCGCCCGTAGCGCCGAATATTGCACCGCCGCCAGACGCCTGGCCGAAGGGGTCGTCGAAGGAACTTTCGGGAAGGTTGGCAAAGTCTATGCCCGCCTCCCTTATCATCTTTGCAAGCTCGCGCGTGGTGAGCGCGGCATCGGTGTAGTGGCCGAGCTCGTCGCGCGTTATTTCAAACTTCTTTGCCGTGCAGGGAATTACCGAAACAACATACAGGTCTTCGGGCTTTATGCCCTCCTTCTGGCAATAGTAAGTTTTGAGGAGCGCACTGAACATCTCCTGCGGAGACTTGCACGAGGAAAGATTGGGTATAAAATCGGGATAGTAATGCTCTACAAACTTAACCCACGCGGGACAGCAGCTTGTGAACATGGGCAGCGTGCCGCCGCTCTTTACCCTTTCAACCAGCTCGGTCGCCTCCTCCATTATTGTAAGGTCGGCCGTTATATCCATATTGAAACACTGTACGTTGCCGAGCTGCTTTATAGCCGTGACCATCTTGCCCTCTACATTGGTGCCGACGGGCAGGCCGAACGCCTCCCCGAGGGTAGCGCGCACGGAGGGCGCGGTGAAGAACACCACCTTTTTGGTGTCATCCACTATCGCTCCCCACACGTCCGCCACAGCCGACTTTTCGTATAGTGCGCCGACGGGGCAGGCAACTATGCACTGTCCGCAGTTGACGCAGGGCGTAAACGCAAGAGACACATCGTACGGCGAGCCTATTACCTTTGCATACCCTCTGTTTTTAGGGCCTATCGCGCCTATGGTCTGGTGCTCGCAGGCGGCAACGCAACGGGTGCAGAGTATGCACTTAGAATTGTCCCTCACCACCGAGGGCGAGAGGTCGTCTATGGGCTGAATGTCGTGGTCGGTGCCGTACTCGTCCTCCTCGGCGTTGTATTCTAGCGCTAGCTTCTGGAGTTCGCAGTTCATTGAGCGCACGCAGGAGAGGCACTTCTTTTTGTGAGTGGACAGAATGAGCTCCACCGTCATCTTTCTGGACTTCCTGACTTTGGGAGTGTTGGTGCGCACCTCCATCCCCTCGGATACGGGATATACGCAGGCGGCGACAAGGCCGCGCGCGCCGGTTGCCTCTACAAGGCACATACGGCAGGAGCCTACGCACTGCACGTCCTTTAAGTAGCAAAGGGTGGGTATGCGGACGTTGGCTAGCTTTGCAGCCTGCAATATTGTTGAGCCTTCGGGCACGGAGACGGGTATGCCGTTAATTTTTAAGTTTACCATATATATTCTGCCCTCCTTACTTCTTTATGATAGCGCCAAATCTGCAATGCGCTATGCACTGACCGCACCTTATGCACTTTGCTGTATCTATGACGTGCGGCGACTTTACCGAACCGCTTATTGCCTGAACGGGGCAGTTGCGCGCGCACAGCGTACAGCCGCGACACTTATCGGTAAGAATGTAGTAGTTGAGCAGCGATTTGCAGACGCCTGCGGGGCATCTCTTTTCGTTTATGTGCGCCTCGTACTCGTCGAGGAAATGGTTCATTGTGGAGAGTATGGGATTGGGTGCAGACTGGCCGAGCGCGCACAGCGAGGAGCACTGCATATACTCCGCAAGGTCGCGTATGCGCTGTATATCTTCCGGCCTGCCCTTGCCCTCGGTTATTCTTGTAAGTATTTCAAGCAGGCGCTTTGTGCCTATGCGGCAGGGATTGCACTTGCCGCAGCTTTCGTCTGCGGTAAATTCAAGGTAGAACTTGGCTATATCCACCATGCAGGTATCTTCGTCCATTACAATCAGGCCGCCCGAGCCCATCATTGAGCCTATTGCCTTGAGGCTGTCGAAGTCCATGCCGGTATCTATGTATTTTGCAGGTATGCACCCGCCCGAAGGGCCGCCCGTCTGCGCGGCCTTGAACGCCTTGCCGCCGGGTATGCCGCCGCCTATATCGTAAATTATAGTGCGCAGCGTTGTGCCCATCGGCACTTCCACAAGGCCTACGTTGTGTATTTTTCCGCCGACGGCAAACACCTTTGTACCCGTGCTGCCCGGCGTGCCTATGGACGAAAACCACTTCGCGCCGTTTAAAAGTATGGGCGAGATATTTGCCCAGGTTTCCACATTGTTTAAGACGGTAGGCTTGCCGAACACGCCGCAGGTGGCCGAGAAGGGCGGACGGGGACGGGGTTCGCCGCGGAAGCCCTCTATGCTCTTCATTAAAGCCGTCTCTTCGCCGCAGACGAATGCGCCCGCGCCAAGGCGTATTTCTATATCGAAGTCGAACCCGCTGCCCAGAATATTTTTGCCGAGCAGGCCGTATGAACGCGCCTGCTCAATGGCTATCTGCAATCTTTCGACAGCGATGGGATACTCTGCGCGCACATATATAAATCCGGTATGCGCGCCCACGCAGTAGCCCGCTATCGTCATTGCCTCGAGCACGCAGTGCGGGTCGCCCTCGAGTACGGAGCGGTCCATAAATGCGCCGGGGTCGCCCTCGTCGGCGTTGCACACCACATACTTTTCATTGCCGGGAGCGGCCTTGGATGTGGCCCACTTTATGCCCGTGGGGAAGCCTGCGCCGCCGCGCCCGCGCAGACCTGAGGCCTTCAGCTCCTCTATTACCTCGTCGCCCGTCATTGTAAAGAGCACTTTGGCAAGCGCCATATAGTCGCCTGCGGCAATTGCCTCGTCTATGCTCTCGGCGGCGATTACGCCGCAGTTCCTGAGCGCTATGCGCATCTGGTGTTTATAGAAAGGTATTTCGGCAAAGGGTATTATAGAGCCGTCCTCGTGCACGGTGCCTTCGTATAGAAGTTCCTTTACGATTTCGCCGCCCTTTACAAGGTGCTTTTCGGCAACCGTCTTGGCGTGTTCGGGCGTCATATGGGGATAGAACGCGCCTTCGGGATAGACTATCATTATGGGGCCGAGGGCGCAGAGGCCGAAGCAGCCCGTCTTTACTATAAGAATATCGTCTATGCCCAGCTCTTTGAAACTTTCTTCGAGCTGAGTTATTACTTTGAGCGAGTGGCTGGAAGTACAGCCCGTGCCGCCGCAGACGAGCACCTGCTTTCTGTAACCGGTGGCAGGCGCAAGTTTTTCGGCCTGCTCGCGCACAAGCCTTCTCACTTTTATCAAATCGGCAAGCTGTTCCGACTTTACATTAAGTTCTTCTACGGTCATCTCCTCACTCCTTTATGTATTTATCGAGCACGGCCTTCACCTCTTTTTCGGTGAGCCTGCCATACACCTCGTCATCCACTATCATGACGGGTGCAAGGCCGCACGCGCCTACGCAGCGGCAGCTGTCCAAAGAAAATTTTCTGTCGGGCGTGAGCTCGCCGCAGGAGATACGCAGCTCCTTTTCTACGGCCTCGAGTACCTTATCCGCCCCCTTTACATAGCAGGCCGTGCCGAGGCAGACGCTTATGCGGTGCTTGCCCTTTGGCTTTAACGAAAACTGCGAATAAAATGTTGCGACGCCGTAAACTTCGGCGAGCGGTATATCCAGCTCGTCGGCTATCATCGTCTGAACTTCTGCGGGCAGGTAGCCGTATATCTGGTTGGCCTTGTGCATTATGGGCATAAGGCAACCCTTTACCCCCTTTTCGGCGGCAATAAAGGACTTAAGCTCCTTTTCCTGCTCCTCTGTTCCTTCAAAAGTGAACTGTGCCATTTGTTTTGCTCCTGATTTTTACTTGCTTATTGCGCAGCTTTTTTGTGCGCAACTTTAAACGCGGCGGTGGCCGCAAACTTTCCATGCGGCATTCGGCCGCACCAAAACAGCCACGCAAAAGCGCAAGGCCTTTATGATATTCCGAACTTTAATTCGGAATGCTCTGCCGCCCGCCTGCGCAAAACTGCCATATAAAACAAACCGATAAAAAAATATCGAAACACCATTAAATTATATCACATATTTTGGCACATTACAAATAATATTCTTGTGCAAATTGTTAATTATTTGCAAAACCTTAAAAAGTTTTGAATTTGGGCATTTGTCTTATAAAACACCCCCTCTGCCTGCTTTTGCACACAGAAAGCAGAGATTTTACTGTGCCGGAGGGTTTCGGCGATATGACAATGCATACAAAATTGAAATGCGGCGGCGGGCAATAAATGTTGGGCAATAAGCGGCGGACAAAAATTAAACGCGGCGGCGGGCAAAACTGCCCGCCGCCGCTCAGCCTTAAAAAACTTCACCTTATAAATGCAAAAAGTTTCGAATTATATAATCAGATTTATGTCAGAGGGCAAAAAATTGCAAGCCTTTATTTTGCAAACAACGGCAGCTTTACAATGAATGCACTGCCTTCGCCCTCCTTGCTTTCTACCCGTACATCGCCGCCCGAAAGCGTAACTATGCGCCTCACTATTGAAAGCCCCAGCCCGTTGCCGCGCGTTGCGTGCGAACTGTCACCCTGGTAGTACTTTTCAAATATATGCGACGCAACCTCAGCGCTCATGCCTATGCCGTTATCCCTTACGCTGACGCAGATAAAATTATCCTCCGCACTCATTGATACGTTAATCTCCCCGCCCTCGGGCGTGAACTTTATTGCGTTGTTTAAAAGATTTATCCAGACCTGTTGCAAAAGCGAGGCATTGCCCTCTATCTCCGCCTCGAAGAGGTCGGAAGAGAGCGCTATATCCTTTGCCGACCACTCCCGCTCGAGCAGAATGACGCACTCCTTTATCTGCAAGTCGAGGCGGAACGGCTTTACCTCGCCTATTATCTGCTGATTTTCCAGCCTGTTGAGCATAAGCGTATTTTCTGAAAGCGTAGAGAGCCGCGCCGACTCGTCCGCAATTATTTTAAGATACTGCCGCTGCTCCTCCTCTGAAAGCCCGCCCTCCAGAAGCAGGTTGGCAAAGCCGTTTATTGAGGCTATCGGCGTTTTGAACTCGTGCGAAAAATCGTGAATGAACTCGTCCTTGAGCGTCTGTATGCTCTTAAGCTCGGCACTCATCTTGTTGAAGTTTTCAAAAAGCGATCTGAACTGCCCCTTTTTAGGCACTTCCAGCTGATAGCCAAACTCGCCGTGCGCCACCTTATCGAACGCACCCACAAATTTTACGGTAAATTTATTTGTCTGGTTATTTATATAAATTATTATGCCCGTCAGTATTATGGCAAGCGTGGGCATAATTGCTATTGGTATTACAAATGCTCCCACATTCTGGTTTTTCCAGAAGAACAGATTGATTACTGCAAGCGTCGCTTCTGATAACATTACAAGCGCAACAAAAATCAGCAGGAACATCTTTACAGCGTTGCCCACATCCTTGCGCTTTACCTGCTTTATTTTTTTGAGCGGAAGTTTTTTATCGCTCTCCTTTATGCCGCACAGCTTTTTATATATGCCGACGAAAAAGTCCTTCACTCCTGCAAAAAAGCCCTTCACCCCGCCGCAGAATTTTTGCCAGCCGCTCTTAAGGCTCATTTTTTTATCACCGCCTTATAGCCTATGCCGCGCATGGTAACTATTTCAAATTCGGGATAGCCTTCGAACTTGTTGCGCAATCTGTTTATGTGGGTACGCACGGTGTTTTCGTCGCTCTCGGAAGAATATCCCCACACCGTGTCTAAAATATTTTCCTTGGTGAGTATTTTGTTGGGGTAGGAAAGCAGCAGGAATAAAAGCTGAAACTCCTTGGAGGGCAGCTCCACCACCTCGTCGCCTCGCGTGACGGAGTATGTCTCCTTATCCACCACCACGTCGCCTATGGTAATTTTACCCTCATTTGCAATTTTGCTGCGCCTTAAAAGCGCGTCTATGCGCCAGGTCAGCTCTTCGAAATTGACGGGCTTTGCCATATAGTCGTCTGTGCCTGCGGTAAAGCCGCGGTGCTTATCCGACATCCCGTCTTTGGCCGTAAGCATTATCACGGGCACGGTTTCGCCGCGGCCGCGCAAAAGCTCAACAAGGGTGTAGCCGTCCATAACGGGCATCATTATATCGGTGACAATAAGGTTTACATTGCCGCCCTCAAAAATTTCCAGCGCCTCTTTGCCGTCCTTTGCGAGAATTACATTATATTTATTTTTTAAACGCGCGTTTAAAAGTATGCGCATATTGGCGTCGTCTTCAACGACAAGTATATTCGCCATAATCAAAGACCTCTCTTGCTTTACAGATAGTATTTTAACAGAACGGGCAGAAAAAAGCAAGACGCGCTGTAAAATTAGGGCAAAAAAGTAAAAAGTTGATATTAAGTTTATATTGCGGTTATGAAAGATTTATATTTACCGCATAAAATTTAAGCGTAAAGTGAATAAAAGGTATGTGGAATATGCCATCCGCTTATACGCGGAGTCGTACAATAAACGGCAGTTTGCGCCGTCCTTTTACATAATATTTACAAAAAAATATACTAATATTTACTTTACAATGATAACATACAATCAATTTTTGCGGCTTAAAAAGCCGCGGGATTTGCCCGAAGGAGATTTTATGACGATTGCAATAGTTATTGACCTGATAGACTGCCTTACAAACGGTTCGGTTATGACCGCCCGCCGTTTTGCCGACGGACTGCGCGCAAAGGGACACGAAGTACGCCTTGTGGCGATAGGCGCCGACGGAGAGAACGACTGCGACGTTAAAGAGCGCTATGTGCCCGTACTGACCGAAGTTTCGGCAAAAAATCAGATAAAATTCGGCAAATTTGACGAGGAGAAAATACGCAAGGCGTTTACAGGCGTGGATATAGTGCACTTTATATTCCCTTTCAAGCTGGAAAAGAAGTGCAAACAGCTTGCCGACGAGATGGGAATACCCACCACCGCCGCCTTTCACGTTCAGCCGGAGAATGTTTCATACAACGCACACCTCGGCTGGTGCAAGCCCTTCAACAACCTTGTATATGCCTGGTTCAGGCGCACATTTTATAAGAATTTCGACAGAATACATTGTCCCACGGCATTTATAGCGCAGCAGCTTGCAGACCACGGCTACAAGGGCGAGCTGTATGTTATATCCAACGGGTACGACCCCGCTTTTGTTCCGCCTGCAAAGCGGCACGCAAACGGGAAGTTTGAAATTGTTATGACGGGCAGGCTTGCGCCCGAAAAGAACCAGCAGGTGATTATAAGGGCGATTGCGCGCAGCAAGTATAAGGACAGCATTCATCTGACGCTTTTAGGCAACGGCCCGTGCAAAGGAAAGCTTGAAGCGCTTGCCGCAAAACTGGGCGTAGACGTAAGCTTTGACTTTTTGCCCAAGGACAGGCTGATTAAGAGGTTGCAGGAGAGCGACCTGTATGTGCACGCCGCAAGCGTAGAAATCGAGGCGATAGCCGCCATTGAGGCCATAGCCTGCGGTCTTGTGCCCGTTATTGCAGAGAGCAATCTTTCCGCCACCAAGCAGTTTGCCCTGGATTCCCGCTCGCTGTTTAAAGATAACGACGCCGATGAGCTGGCAGAAAAAGTAGACTATTGGTACGAACACCCCTCCGAGCGCGCGGCAATGGGCGGCAGGTATGCCATTTTTGCCAAAAAGTTCAGCCTGGCAAACTCGCTCTCGCTTGCCGAGCAGATGTTTGCCGACGAAATAAGCGAATACAGAGCGCGCAAACTTTCCGTACGCGAAGAGTTTGTGCCCCGCTTCAGTCTTTTTACCAGATAACCGACTTATAAACGCCGTACCTGAAGACAGTTTGAGTTTTACTGCCAGTATTGAAAGCCGCACTGCGTACCTTCAATAAGCATACAAAAGCTACACATATAGGAAGCAAGTGCCGTTAAATGCGGCATATGTGCCTACCAATTTGACCACACATACATTACCATAGAAAACCCAAGTAAAGCGCGGCGGGCATATTGCCCGCCGCGCTTTACATTAAAAAACACATTTCTAAAATCTTACACCGTATATGATAAAGTAATGAGCGCTATAAAAATTAAGGGCGCACAAAACTGTGCGCCCGAATTTAAAACTATATTTTCCCCGACTAATTAGTAAACAGGAAAGTCAGAAGGAAGATTACGCCTATTACCCAGGTAGGAATGGAAATTTCCTTAACCTTGCCGGTGCATATGCGCACAATTATGAAGGTGATTATGCCTACGCCGATACCCTTTGAGATTGAGTAACCGAGCAGCATTACCATAAACGTCATAAATGCAACAATTGCATCTGCGGCGTCAGCCCAGTCTATCTTGGTGACAGAGGTCATCATAAGTACGCCAACCCAGATAAGTGCCGTTGCCGTTGCACTGCGGGGAATGAGCTGAGCTATGGGGCTTAAGAACATTGCAACTACAAATAACAAGCCGGTCACCAGTGCGGTGAAGCCCGTTCTGCCGCCTGCAACCACGCCCGAAGAGGATTCAACGAAGGTGGTAACGGTAGAAGTACCTGCAATCGCGCCCGTGCAGGTTGCGATGGCGTCAGCGAGCATCATCTTTTCCATACGGATGGGAGTGCCGTTTTCATCAAGCAGGTTGCCCTTTGAGCAAGCGCCGTAGAGGGTACCTATTGTATCGAACATATCTATCATGCAGAGCGAGAGCGCGGAGGTGATAAGCACTACCACGAACGAGCCTGCACCGTTTGCTTCTATAAACGGCTGGAAGTTGAAGCCCTCGTAGAATACTACGCCGACAGATTCCTTGCCCCAGGCAGCGAATGCGTCGAACGGACTGGGGATAGTTATAGCGTTGAACATTGCCGTAGCGGCAGCTACATCGCAGCCTACAGCTATGCCCGCGAGAACATAGTAGAGAATGGCAGAACCGAGTATGCCCCAGAGAACAGCGCCCTTTACATTCTTTTTGGAAAGGATAGCTATTGCAAGTACGCCCACAATAGCCACAATCGCAGGCATCATGCCGCCCACCGTGCCGCTGTTGTAAGTCATAAATTCGGTCGTACCAAGGATATTGAAAGATACAAGCTCAGTTATAGTAGAGGTGCTTATCTGCCCATTCACGATACTTGCGTCGTTTACGATTATGCCCGCCTGCTGCATACCGATAAAGGCAATGAACATACCAATACCTACGGGTATTGCGTGGCGAACGCCTGCGGGAATAGCCTCGAAAAGCTTGCGCCTTAAGCCGGTAGCCGTAAGAATAAGGAAAATAACGCCGTCAAGAAGTACGAACACCATAGTGTTTGCGTACGAAAGACCTGAATAGCCGCCTATAAGACTGAATACTATAAAGGCGTTTATGCCCATGCCCGATGCCTGAGCGAGCGGCATTTTTGCAAGGAACGCCATGAGCATTGTGCCCACTATTGCGCCGATTGCGGTTGCTATGTAGGCTGCACCGTAGCCCATGTCTAGGTCGGCTGGGTTGATAGCACCTGCAAACATATTAGCGTTTACCATGAGTATGTATACCATTGCCATGAATGTGGTGAGGCCGGCAACAAACTCTGTGCGGTAGTTAGAGCCGCTCTTGGTAATTCCGAACCAGTTATCTACCTTTTCCCAAAAGCCCTGCTTTTTAGGAGGAAGATAGCCGCCCTTTTCTTCTGCGGGCGCTTCGGTTGCGGATTCGGCAGCGACTACCTCTTCCTTTTGCTCTTCCATTATAAATCCTCCGTTAGAATACTTGGTCAAACACGGCTAATTCACCGCATTTTCACACCGATTACATATATCATAACATAACTGAATAAAAAAAGCAACTGCTGCAATAAAAAAACCTGCCGCAAAATATGTCATTGCCACGCCAAATATTATTTAATGCATTCGTTGAGCGGCAGGGTTGAGCGGCGCAGGCAGGTTGAACGGTGCGCCCGCCGCGCTACACCAAAAGGGCGGCATATATGCCGCAACCAATTTAATTTTTAAGTGAAAAATCAGAGAATTGAATTTAAATAATCGGGGTTCAAAATTAAGAATACGGCCGCAAGTATGGCAAGGTGAAGCGGATAAAATGTATAGAACAGGTACTTGAGCTTATATTTCCCGCGCTTGCCGCTGTAAAATAAAAGCGGTATTATTGAAAACAGACAGAAGAACTGAAGTATGCCGTTAGTTACAGAAACTACTATCAGTCCTATAAAAAATAAAAGAAATACCGTTGCCGCGCAGTATATTTCGGCGAGCAATCCTTCAGCGCCGTAGGAGCGGAAGTCGAGCAGTCTGACCGTTACGGGCAGAAGTACGCCTGCAATGCCGTAATCTATATCCGCGCCTGAAAAACAGCAGACGCCCACCGCAAGCGCAACAGATGCGACAAGTGCAACCGCACTCAAGGCAATCCCACTGCGGCGCTTTGAAAAACAGCAGACCTTTAAATAGTGTATTGAATAGATTATGAGCGATGACAGCGCAAAAGTTATTAGTATGTTGCCGTACACCCTCTGGTATGCAAAAGACATGACGGCGCTTGAGCACAGCCCGATAAGCAGTATAAGCAGAAAATGCCTTAGCTTGTTGCGCGTATAAAAACAGCCCTCGGCAAACGTGAAGGCGAACAGCGGCATTGAAAGTCTGCCAATAATGCGCAGAGCGGTTATATCGGGAAAGAGTATCATTCCGATATGGTCAATCAGCATAAGCACGCACGCCGCTATTTTAAGTTGATTTCCGCTTATAAAACCGCGGTATACGGAAGTTTGCATCCCTGCCCGTACGCTCCTTAAGTTGCACCTCTGCACGGTGCAACTTTTTCTATTACATAATTTTTACGCACCAGATTTTCCCATTTTCGTGGTGCTTCTTGCATCTTAATTATATAACTTATGTACACCGCGGTCAAACGAAAGAGCGGCATATATGCCGTATTTAACGGGGTATATGGAGAAAAAATACAATAATTTTAAAAACAATTTTAATTTATTAAAAACCAATATTTTTCTGCTCAATACAATCGACTATGCAAGCGCATTAATAGCCTCTTATGTCCTTCACATCGCAAGCACCTCATCCCCTCGTCTTTTAACAATTTTGAATTCTGAGCTGCCTTATATGTAGTCCTCACCTTTCAAAAATTTTTAATTTTTCAAATGACAATTTCAGCCATTTTTAATATTGCCATACTTTTGTCATGCACCGCCTTTATATAGGTAAAACCCTGTCACAGTTTTTGACCACTAAACCTCTATTTTTACACTTCATTATCTCTTCTGTACGCCTGCGCGCCCATAATATTGTATGGCGCACTATGTTATACCCCTCATCCGCTTCAGTGTATTTTAACTCACTATTGCCTTGGGCGAAAAGTTATGATAAAATATTTATGGGCGCAATGCCGATAACATTATTTAAGGTAAAAAAATGAGAACGACGCTCAATATAAACTGCGGATGGAAATTTGTTAAAGGTGAACTTTCGCCTGAAGAGGCAGAGAAGACGGGTACATATACAGACCTGCCTTTCACCTGGAACGGCGAGGACGGTCAGGACGGAGGTAACGACTACTTCCGCGGCACCTGCACCTTTTTTAAGCGGCTTATTATACCTGAACACCTCAAAGCCAGGCTGAAATCCGGCTGCGTATTTATAGAATTCAAGGGCGTGAACTCATCATGCATTGTGCTTCTGAACGGCAGGGAGATTGTGCGGCACGACGGAGGCTACTCCACCTTCCGCGCAGAAATTATGGACGCCATAGAGGAGCAGAACGAACTTACGGTTTATGCGGACAACTCGCCAAACGAAATGGTATATCCGCAGACGGCCGACTTCACATTTTACGGCGGAATTTACCGCGACGTAAACCTGATATTTACCGAAAAAGAGCACTTCGACCTAGGATTTTACGGGTCGTGCGGAGTTATGGTCACGCCACTGCTTTCAGACGGAAAATGGAGCGTAAAAGCGGACGCGCGCATATGCGGCGGCGGAGACGCCGTTGTGAACATATACGACGGTCAGGGCAACAAGGTAGCCTGCGGCGAAGGCGGACAGCCGCTGACTATACCCAGCCCGCACCTATGGAACGGTGTGGCCGACCCATACCTATATACAGCCGAAGTGCTGCTCATTTGCGGCGGAGAAGAGCGCGACAGAGCGGAAATAAAATTTGGGTTGCGCACCTTCAAGACGGACGAAAAGAACGGATTTATGCTGAACGGCCGACCCTACCCGCTGCGCGGAGTGAGCAGGCACCAGGACAGACCGCACATAGGGAACACGCTCACGCGCGGAATGCACAGCGAGGATATTGAACTTATAACTGAAATGGGCGCAAACGCCGTAAGGCTTGCACACTACCAGCAGGACGACTGCATTTACGATATGTGCGACGAGGCGGGGCTTATTGTATGGACAGAGATACCATACATTTCACGGCATATGCCGGGCGCAGACAAAAACGCAGAACAGCAACTAAAAGAGCTGATATTTCAGCAATACAACCACGCAAGCATTGCCATATGGGGCATAGGCAACGAAATTACCATGTTCCGCAGCCATAAGGCGCAGAAAATTCGCCTGCTTGAAAGTCTGAACGACATTGCGCATACCCTCGACCCCGCTCGGCTTACCGCCAGCGCAAGCTATGCTATGTGCGGAATTGCAAATAAAACTGCGCATATTGCGGACATATCCGGCTGGAACCTATATCTGGGTTGGTATGTCCCAGGAATGTTTTTAAACAACATTTGGGTATGGCTCTTCCGGTTGCTGTTCCCGAGGCGTTGCCTTATGTTTTCTGAATATGGTGCAGAGGGTGTGCCCTGCCTGCACTCCTCCCACCCGCGCCGCGGAGACAATTCAGAGGAATATCAGGCAAAGTACCACGAGTATATGGTGGAATTTTTCAGAAAAAACAGCACTGTAAGCGGGGCATTTGTATGGAATATGTTTGACTTTGCCGCCGACGCGCGCAATCAGGGCGGCGACCCAGGCAAAAATCACAAGGGACTTATTACATTTGACCGAAAGACAAAAAAGGACAGCTTTTACCTTTACAAAGCGTATTGGAGCGATAAGCCGTTCATACACATTGCAGGAAAGAGGTTTGAAAAACGCACAGGGCGACATACAGAAGTAAAAGTATATACTAACGTTGGCAGTGCCGAACTTTTTTGCAACGGCAAAAAAATTTCAGGCAGAACCAAAAACGGAAAAGTTTTTATTTTTAAAATAGAGCTTGCAGATGTAAACAATATTGTGGCGACAAGCGGACAACTACGCGACGAATGCGTTATATTCAGAACCGCCACACCTGAAGTAAGCTATAAACTGACTTCCGAAAGCACGAAAAACTGGCAGAAAAATTAAAAACCGCTGGATATTCTTATAGTGTCTTTATTGGTTAATGCCAAGTTATATTTTTTTAATTGTCTGATTTTAGCGTACTACGCAAAGTTTTATATGTAAAAGAGATTTATTGCGCAAAATATATTTATAAATTTTGTAATATAAAGTCCACACTCTTTGGAATAAGGAACTGGCGCGGACGAGCGCAAGGTCGCGGTTGAGAGGTTTACACTTTTCACCCTTTATTTTCAGCTTCCATTACTCATCACCACGCGCAGAATTTGCGCAAATTTACATATATAAAAAATGGCCCGCAAATTGCGGGCCTTATTTTTTAGTTACCTATTAGAAGAAAGAAAAGAAACACTAAACAAAGCAACAAAATTACTACGGCAGTAGGCACGAGCATCATCTTCACAGCCGACCAGTAGGTCTTCCACTTAGAGCGGTACCCCACGGGCTGCTCGGGCGGGGGCGTCTTTTTGCGCCGACCGGGGATGTTAGACATATCAGCTATCGTGCTGTTGTCGTCATAATATATAACCTTTTGTTTCTTCTTCTTTTTAGACATCAGTCCTCCTGAGAGTAGCAATGGCAGGCTACAAAGTGGCCGGGCTCGTACTCCTTATATCTGGGGGCAATATGTTTGCATACCTCCATAGCCCTGGGGCAACGCGTATGGAACTTGCAACCCATAGGAGGATTTGCAGGCGAAGGTATATCGCCCGAAAGCAGTATGCGTTTTACCTTTACATCGGGATTGGGGTTGGGTACTGCCGAGAAGAGCGCCTCTGTGTAGGGATGCATAGGATTGCCGAATATCTTGTCCTTATCGCCAAACTCAACCATAGAGCCGAGGTACATAACGCCGATTTTATCGGATATATACTTTACAACCGAGAGGTCGTGCGAAATAAACAGATATGTAAGCTTGCGCTCCTGCTGCAATGTCTTTAACAGGTTGATTATCTGTGCCTGAATGGATACATCGAGTGCGGATACTGGCTCGTCGCAGACAACGAAATTGGGGTTAACCACAAGCGCACGCGCTATGCAGATACGCTGACGCTGGCCGCCGGAAAATTCGTGGGGATAGCGCTCGTAGTAGTAGTCGCGCAGGCCGCACCTGTCCATTACGGAGAGAACGTAGTCCTTTACATCCGAAGGGGGCACTATTTTATGTACCTTTACAGCCTCGGCAAGAATGCCGCCGACAGTACTTCTGGGAGGGAGCGACGAATAAGGGTCCTGGAAGACAATCTGCATCTTTGTGCGCAGAGCGCGCATCCTGGAAGATTTATAACTTGCTATATCTTCTCCTTCAAAGAAAATCTGGCCTGCCGTGGGCTGATAGAGCTTTAAAACCGTTCTGCCCATAGTGGTCTTGCCGCAGCCGGACTCGCCGACTATGCCAAGCGTTTCGCCAGGCTTTACTTTAAAAGATACGTCGTCCACCGCCTTCAGACTGGAAAGCGGCTTGCCGAGAAGCGTCTTCTTCAACGTAAAGTACTTTTTTAAGTGACGCACCTCAAGGATGGCTTCGGGGTCGGGCGGAAGCTCCATATCTGCGGCAGATATGTCTGCCATAGCTCTGAGCTCTTTTGCGTGCTCGGCCTCATCGTTGAAGCCTGAAAAATCTCCGCTTGCGGCCGCCTCGGCGTTCTGCTTTTCAGATGCCGCCTCTGCCTCGGGGTCAGGTTGATTTTTATGGAATATATCGGCAAGCTTATGTTTTGCCCCCGAATTTTTTTTCTCTTCCTCGGTTGAAACTTCTTTATTCTTCATATCAGTTTTCCTGTTCTCCCTCCGCATCGTATAAGTGACACGCAACGTAGTGCGTTGGACTTATTTTCACCATATGCGGATATTCTCCCGAACACTTTTTGATGCACTGCGAACATCTCTCTTTGAAATAGCAGTTATCGGGCATGTTTATGGGGTTGGGAACGTTGCCCGGTATGTTGAAAAGTTTATCCGTAGAGGAATCCATTGTGGGTTTTGACTTCTGAAGTCCCTGCGTATAGGGATGGCAGGGATTATGAAAGATTTCCGATGCCGTGCCTCTTTCGATTATCTTTCCTGCATACATGACTACGACATAGTCGGCCATCTCCGCAATAACGCCAAGGTCGTGAGTTATGAGCAGAATAGAGCCGTTTATCTTACGTTTTAAGTCATTGAAAAGCTCGAGAATCTGCGCCTGAATGGTAACGTCGAGCGCCGTAGTGGGCTCGTCGGCGATTATCAGCCTGGGCTCGCATGCGAGCGCCATTGCAATCATTACACGCTGGCGCATACCGCCTGAAAGCTCGTGCGGGAAGGAGGCATAAACTCTTTCAGGCATCGCTATGCCAACGAGGTTGAGCATATCTATCGAACGCTTCTTTGCAAATTCTTTAGTTGCGTCGGGAACGTGGATAAGCGTGACTTCGTCGAGCTGGTTGCCTATCGTAAAAACGGGATTGAGCGAGGTCATAGGCTCCTTGAAAACCATTGACATCTGCCTGCCGCGCAACTGATACATTGCCTGCATGGGCATTTTGGCTATATCGAAGACCTTTTCTTCCTTTTCATAGAGGCCAATGCCGTTTTCGTCCTTCTTCTGCTTGGGCGCCATTACGGGCTTGCCCTCTTTATCGAAGACCGGCCTGCCCTTTTTATCAACAGTCTGCTCGTAAACAATGTTGCCGTCATCATCGTATTCGTATACGGGAATGAGCTTGCCTGCCGCATCCTTTTTGAAGTCGATTGCCTTGAAGCGGATTGAACCGCTTACTATCTGGCCCGAGGGGCCCTGAAGAAGGCGCATTACCGACATTGAAGTTACTGACTTGCCGCAGCCCGATTCGCCCACGACGCCTACGGTGGAGTTCATGGGCACTTCGAAGCTTACGCCGTTTACCGCCTTCACCACACCCTGGTCGGTGAAGAAGAAGGTATGCAGATCTTCTATTTCGAGGATATTGCCGTCGTCCTTCATCTGCGTGGTATATTCGGCGGGAGCAACCTTGCGGCGCTTTGCCTTTTCAAGGCGGCGCATCTCTTTGTTGTTTGCCTTGGCTATGGCCCTCGCCTCTTTACCGGTGAGGTAGTGCTTGGAAACGGAGTTCTTCTCCTCTTCTTCGCCCGTATCCTTCTTAAAGAGCTTTAAAACAAAGTGCCTGATTTTTTTGCCGAGGCCGACAAACCAATCCTTTATTCTTTTGAAAAATGACATCAGTTTTTCCTTGAAGTTCATGCCTATCGCCTCTGCTTAGGGTCTAACGCGTCGCGCAGACCGTCGCCAATAAAGTTGAATCCCAGCACCGCTATTACGATACAGACGCCCGAAGGCACCCATACGAACGGGTAATTGGCCAATATTTCAGGTCGTCTGGATATTACCTCTACCATCGTGCCCCATGAGGCGTAGGGAACCTGAACGCCAAGACCGAGGTAGGAGAGAGTGGATTCGTAAAGAATCATGCTGCCGAGCGAGAGCGTCATTGTTACTAGTATCTGCGGAAGTACGTTGGGAATGAGGTGCTTGAATATTCGCCTTGCAGACGAATAGCCCATGGCCTCGGCCGCTACCATATATTCCTGCTCGCGCAGGTACAGAATCTGGCCACGTACAAGCCTTGCCATACCTGTCCACGACCACAGCGAAACCAGTCCCATCAGCAGATAAATGTAATATGACGATGGAATATCGTTGGCCGTAAGCACCGTACCTAATATAAGCATCAACGGCAGCGTGGGGAAGCACATCAGTATATCGCATAGTCGCATTATAATGTTATCGACTACTCCGCCGTAGAAACCGGCTATACCGCCCAGTACTATGCCTATGAACGATATAAGGAATACCGCAAAGAAACTCAGCGTGAGCGAAAGTCTGCCGCCGTACATAAGACGGGTGAGTATATCCATGCCGTTCTCATCCGTACCGAGAAGGTGCTCGGGTGAAGGCGTTGCAAGATAGTTTACCGAATTGGTTGTTATTGTAAGCTGAATTACTGTATTGCCCTCGTCGTCTACATACGACTGGTCGATATAGCTGCTGAAGCCTGAATAGTCTATCTCTGTTTCGTCCCACTTGTTGTAGACAACGGGCCCGAACCAGCTGAAAACTATTAGAGCAACAAGCATTATTATGCCCGCAATGGAGAGCTTGGAGCGGAAGAAACGCCTCAACACCATGCGCATGGGCGACATGAGTTTTACGTTTTTATCGAGGGGAGTTTCGCTGTCCTCAATTTCCGCCTCGTCTATCTGGTTTGCTACTGCAGGGTCTTCCAGAGCTTTGAGCTCTGCCTGCTCTTTCATCTCAAATTCTTCTGACATTATAATCTCCCCTTTATGCGAGTTTGACGCGAGGGTCTACCACGGCGTACATCAGGTCGGCAAGGAGCACGCCCAATACCGAAAGTATTGCAAGGAACATATTGTACGTCATAATGACGGGAATATCGCCCTGCTGCATGCAGTCGAGCGCGTAGCTGCCTATACCTGTAAGGCCGAACACCTGCTCGGTAATCATTGCGCCGGAGAACAGGCTGGGTATGAGACCTGCAAGACTGGTTACAAGGGGTATCATAGTATTGCGGAAAGCGTGTTTATATATAACAGTGCTTTCCTTGAGACCCTTTGCGCGAGCCGTACGGATATAGTCGGAGTTGAGCACCTCGAGCATATTCGTCCTTGTC
This sequence comes from Candidatus Coproplasma excrementigallinarum, assembly GCA_018714625.1. Taxonomy (GTDB): domain Bacteria; phylum Bacillota; class Clostridia; order Christensenellales; family Borkfalkiaceae; genus Coproplasma; species Coproplasma excrementigallinarum. The sequence goes on along the minus strand of DVNE01000012.1, from coordinate 24,041 downwards.
ATTCTCATTCGCGCACCGATGCTCAGAATTACTACCGTCAGTATTGGCAGAATCATATGCCAGACATAGTCCATTATAGCGCCGAACCATGAAAATTCCACGCCGCTGGTCATATTGCCTGAAACGGGGAACCAGCCGAGCTGAACGGCAAATATGTTCTTGAGCATCTGCCCGAAGAAAAACGAGGGCAGGGATAAGAAACGTCGGGCGTAAGCGCTTTATTTAATTCGCTTGCCGAGATCTGATAGTTCATCTGCCATCTGCCGGCGAGCATATACTTAAACGTCAGGTTGCCGAAATCGTCGTAAACGAGATCCATCTTAGTGGGCTCTTCGTCGGTTACGCCGTTTTCAACTATCTGAATCCATATCTCGAGCGTTTCGCCGTCCCAGCTCCACCTTGAATTGTTGGGCTTCATAAGCCTGCCGCCGCCGCCGTGGAGCTGCAACGTGCCGTCCGCATACAGGTCGCAGCGGTCAACGCCGTTGTTGAGGGTGAGTATAACCTTGTCACCCAAAGCTATGACCGATATTGGCTGCTTTACCGAGAATTCACCGTAGGTTATGGTTACTTCCGTATCGGTAAGGGCGAGCGGGCCGGTCTTGTCTATGGTATACTGCGAAGAAGTTACTTCATCGCGGGTGCCGTCTGAATACAGAACCGATATAAGCATGCCGTCGGTATCGAACGTTTCGCCTTCGACATATTCAGTCTGCAAAGGCGGCATCGTTATTTGCATGCTTTTGATAGTTTTTTCTTTCTCGCCACCGCAGCCTGCAAGCAATGCTACTGCGGTTATAATGGCAAGAATTGCACAAACAATGGTTACGTACCATTTTTTAGCTGCATAATTAACTTTCATTTTTCACCTCTGATCATAATTTTTTTCTGTAGATTGAATTGGCTTGCTTTAAAATTTCCTTGCTTTCCTCCTTAAAGTTATTTGAGATTTAACACAACAGCGGCCACAGTTAAAAATCGCTACAAGTATATCACCGCCTCCGTTTATTTCAATAAAACCATGCTAACCCGTCGTTTTTTTGCATAAGCCGTTGTAAAAATTTTTTGAAATACGGAAGAAAATGACATAATAATCAAGTGTTGCATGTGTGAATTTAACATAAAATGGTATTTTATTTCTATAATTGTGTAAGCGCGCACGCGCAATACGCACGCGTGGAAAAACTTTTGCAGAAAAACAAAATTTTGCCGCGAAGCTGCAACGCTTCGACAAAAAGAGCAAAAAATATGCCGCAACAAATGCGGCAAAAAAACTGCGCCAGGGTTCGGAGCAGGAACTGTGGCCGGCGATAGCACCAGAATATCGGCCACGGGCGGCGCCATAATTTTCACACATACAAAAAGGCTGCGCCGCAGATTTTCTGCGGCGCAGCCTTGCACCTTTATCGTTTATAATTTTTATACCTTTATTTTAAGGTAACCAAAAACGCAACGCGTTAATTGGTCATACTTTTCGTCTTGCTGCCGATAGAGAGAATTATATTCACAAAAAACACATCGCCGTCGACAGAACAGGACATTATGCCGTTGTACTCTTCGGCGATATGCTTTATAGATTTGATGCCGTAACCGTGATAAGCCTCGTTGTCCTTTGTTGTGACGGGCAGGCCGTCCACAAACTTAATGTCGCCGCTGAAGTAATTTTCGCAATGTATAAGAAGCAACTTGCCCTCCCGGCGCACATTGAGGTTGATTACCGCCTTTGCAGGGTCCTTGAGCTGCTTTACCGCCTCTATGGCGTTATCGAGCAGGTTGCCGAACAGCGCGTACAAATCCATCGGCTGCATAAAGCTGCAAGCTGCGCCGTCGACGATTGCGCCGAAAGATATTTTTTCCTGCTCGCAGTGCAGCGCTTTATCAGACAGCAGAATATCCAGCTCTCTGTTCCCGGTGTGCATGGAAGTATCATATATGTTCACCGCGTCGAGCATGTCGTGCAACGAATCGTCGTCTATGCGCAACTTTTCGCCGTATTCGCGCAACTGCTTTTTTATGTCGTGGCACTTTATGTTTATTATTTCGCGCTTGGCGTCCAGAAGTTCATACTTCTTCTGCGAGTCTATGAGTATCTGCTGAAGTCTGCCGTTCTGTATGACCATAGTGGAATTGTCGAGGAAGCTGAACTGATAGGCAAGCAGAATAAAGCAGAGCATGCAGACAGTAAAGCGGAACAGAATAGCGCCCGCGCCGGAATAAAAACCCTGCCCGTACCAGCTTATGCCGAAGCATATTACAACGCAGATTATTACGGTGAATATAAGCCTTTTGTTTACCACATTGGAAAATTCTTTGCTGTTCATTTTGTATACGAACATCAGAAAGAGTACCGCATATCCCACAATGAACACCGCAAGGTTGATAAAAATATAGGCCGCGATGCCTATATCGGTTATAAGCTCGCGCGTGATGAGCATTGCAATTTCAAACACCGTATGCTGCATGGACTGCGCCGCGCAGTCAACGAACACTATGCTCCAACCCGACTCCTTGAAACAGACAAACATTGCCGCAATAGAGAGAGCGAAGGCAGCAATGAGCTTTACTCCGTACACATACGGCGGCAGCGAAGTCAAGGCAATCAGACTATCGGCCGCACGCATCAGCATATACAGACCTATACATACAGCAACGCTGAGCGTTGCGCGCAATACAAACCTGCTCCTGCGCTGAAAATTCAGGCAGCACATGGCCTCGGCAACCAGTATCTGCAAAATATATTCGATATTCCAAATCGAGTTATAAAATTCCTGGAAGGACATACTATCTTACCCCCCCCCAATATTTCAACAATTCGGCCATAAAGTCCTTCTTCTTGGACCTGCTGACCTGGAGCTCTTCAGATTCGGGGCCTACCATGATGGAGCTTTCCAGCACTTCGGTAACATATCGCATATTTATTATGTAGCAGTGATTGCAGCGGCGGAAGCCAAAATCATACAGGTAGGAATATACATCCTTTAAATTGCCGTTCGTCTCTATATCCTCGCCGACAGTATGATATATAAGGCGGTGTTTGGAAACTTCAACATAGCGGATATCGGAGATATTGACCCTCTTGACGCCGCCCTTAACCGAAACGGTCAGCTGCGCCTCCTTGTTGCGTTCGAGGTCGCGCAGAGCGCGGCGGAAGGCAATTTCAAAGCCGTAGTATGTGACGGGCTTTACTATGAAGTCGAGCGCGCCCACCTCATATCCCTTTATTGCAAACTGACGCATATTGGTGACGAAGATTATGGGCACCTCTGAATCGGATTCGCGTATTTTGTGCGCCACGCGTATTCCGTCCATATCGGGCATCAGAATATCAAGGAAGATTACATCAAAATCCACTCTGTATGCGTCCAGAAAGGATACGGGATTTTCGTAAATCTTCACTTCATACGCGAGCGAGGCCTTTTTGCAGTATTTATCTATAAACTCTTTCAATGTTTCCGCGGAGGAGCCTTCGTCCTCAACGATAACAACCCTTATCATCTTCCCTCCTGCGCCTCACACAGCGCTTAAAATTTCTATTTACAGACCGACACATAGCTATCTTTTATATTATATCACGCCATTTTCAATATTGCAAGAGTAAATTATTTGTCTTATTGCAAACGCCCTTTTGTCTCGGGCCGCTTATGTTTGCATACAGACAGAAGCCTGCGCCGCACGAAAGCCGGCTTATACTTGGTCTGCACCACACTGGCTCAGTCCTTAATCTATACGCGCCTGCAAATAACCAGTTACGGCTGCGCTTACCTTGCCTTTGCCTGCTTTTTATTTTCGGATTTGGGAAGGGGCGGCACCTTTACCGGTCTGCAAAGGCACTTAATTCCCCTTATAATATGGCCGTTGGCAAGTTCAGCAAGCCCCTGCGCAAAGTTGTACGGCATTGCCGAACCCGCAGACATTGACATACAGTTCAGGCTGTTGCTCTCCAGTATACGCTTTAAAAACAGAGCGCCCTTTATTTTGTTGTCGCGCTCGCTGCCCTCGGACAGTTTCTGCGCCCTTTTAAGCTGTCTTTTTGCAATGCCTAGCACCGCAGAAAAAAGTATGCGCCCCATAAAGGTCTGTCTGAAATCGGTAAACCTGCTTTCAGTCGTTATGGGCAACACGGGCGGCAGAGCAGGTATTTTCTGACCGCTCATCTCTTCAAACAGCCCGTCCGTCACATCTTCAATGTGCGCACCGCTGTACACTGAAAGCACTTCGGAGGAGTATATGCCCTCCGCGCTCTCCCCGTCAACAGCAATATTTGCGGCATATATGGGGGTGAATGCGTCTTTGCACACCTCAAAAGTGTACTCGCAGCCCTCAACCTGCCATCTGTTTTCCCTTATATTCCAGAACGAAAGTTGAGATATTGGTACAGTAAGCGTAACCACTGCGCTTTCGCCTGCGCCGAGATACACCTTTTTAAACGTCTTAAGCTCGCGTTGGGGCCTGAATATGGCTGAACTATTCATTCCCGCATACACCTGCACCACCTCTGCCCCGCGCATTTTGCCTGTATTTTTTACGGTGCAGCGCACAACTATATTGTCGCCCTGTCTTTGTGCATCAAAGTCCGAATAATCAAATTTTGTGTAAGAAAGGCCGTAGCCGAACGGGTAACGTACCTCACTCCCCGCCGTCGCATAGTAGCGGTAACCTACAAATATGCTGTCTTTGTATACCTCGTTAATGCCCTTGCCGAAACTTTGGGTGGAAGGGACATCTTCGTACTTTAACGGCCATGTCTCGGCCAGTCGGCCCGAAGGGTTTGCCCTGCCGAACAGCAGGTCTGCGCACGCCGCGCCGCCGCTCTGCCCGGGCAGGTACATATTGAGTATGGCGCTCACCTTGTCTGCAAAAGGCAGTTCTGCGGGCGAGCCGCCGAACAATACGACTATAACCTTCTTGCCAGCCTCCAAAAGCCGCTCTATGAGGTCGAGCTGATTTTGCGGAAGGCGCATATTTTCTCTGTCGCACCCCTCGCTCTCCACATAGTCTGTAAGTCCAGCGAACACCACAACTTTATCATAGGCAGAAGAAAGTTCCACCGCTTCGCCAAGTAATTTTTCGTCCGTCTCTGCATTATTTTCGGCATATCCGCGGGCGAATTTATATTTTATGCCCATTTTTTCAAAGGCGTCCTGCGGAGTTATCAGCCTTGCAGGGTTTATCAAGGAGCTGCCCGCTCCCTGGTAGCGCATGCGCACGAACAGGTCGCCGCATACAAAAAAGTCGTCCTCTTCGGAGAGCGGCAGCACGCCGTCATTCTTCATAAGCACGGCGCAGTCCTCCGCTACTTCCCGCGCGAGCACATCGTGTGCATCAAAATCACATTCGTCGGGGTAATCCTTTACATACCTCTCTGCCGCGCGCAGAATGTTTGCGCACGCCGCATCCAGGGCCGACATTTCAAGGCTGCCGTCGGCTATGCCGTCCAGTATCCATCTGCGGCAGATGGCAGTATCGCCGGGCATTTCAAGGTCAAGCCCTGCCTTTAATGAAGCCACTCTGTCGTGCATTGCGCCCCAGTCGGTCATAACAAAGCCGTCAAAGCCCCATTCTTGGCGCAGCACATCGGTGAGCAGCCACTTGTTCTGCGAGCAATATGTGCCGTTTATTTTGTTATAGGCGCACATAACGGTAGCAGGACGGCTCTCGCGCACTATAATCTCAAACACCTTCAGATAAATTTCGCGCATAGCGCGCATATCGGCGACGGAGTTGCCCATAAAGCGGAAATTTTCTGAATTGTTGAGGGCAAAGTGCTTTACTGAAACGCCCACTCCCTCCGACTGAATGCCGTCGACCTCGGCCGCGGCCAGCCTGCCTGCGAGGCAGGGCTCTTCAGAAAAATATTCAAAATTACGCCCCGCGGTGGGATTGCGCTTTATGTTTACGGCGGGTCCCAGCACTATATGGACGCCGTATTTTTTGCTCTCCCTTGCTATTGCGCGGCCTATTTTATATGAATTTTCCTCGTTCCAGCCGCAGGCGGTCGTCGCTGCGGTGGGAAATGCCGTCGCTGGCGCACTGCCCGTCACGCCGTTATCTCCGCCGCCGTTCTGCACCCTCAGCCCGTGAGGGCCGTCTGAGGTGCGCATAGCCGGAATGCCGACGCGCGGCACGGGATTTGTGAACATAAAATCGGTGCCCGATACAAGCGCCGCCTTTTCCTCAGTCGTCATCTTTGCAATTATATCTTTAATATCCATGGTGCAGCCCCCGCTTTTAGCTACTATAAAACAATTATATCACCTTGCCCCTTAAATCGTCCCGTATATTTGATAAATATTCCAGAAATTGTTTAAAAAATTTTATTTTGAAGGGTTTTTAGTTAAATGCCATCCTATGATAAATAAAGCGGATAAATTATATTATCATTCCATAAACCAACTAACCGTCAGCCCCTCTCCCATACAGATTTAAAGCCGTACCTAATTTAAGTGAGAATGCGACAAATTAAAATTCCGCAGTATAGTTTTCGTCTCTTTTTTCTCATAAAAATAAGCACCCAAAAGTTTATCCAACTTTTAAGATGCTTATCACCAATACAAAAGGAGTTTTTTATATTTTTGTTATTTAAATTTTTATAAGTTTAATCTTTAAAAACATCAGCCGAGCATTATCTCTTTAAAATCGGCTATACACTCTGAAGATACTCCGCAGACGGTTATAAGATAATTTTCTATCGCGTCCGCCAGCGTTCCGCCTCTGGAGTAGTACTGCATCATAAGCTCATATGTCTTGCCCCAAGCGACGTAGACCTCGCCTGACTTATCGCTCATAATTCCGTCGGTAAAGTTACTTTCGACACTGCCACGCCAACGGTTGCCCATCACAGAAAAGGAAGTTATTTCAAAATCCTTTGTCAGCTGCTCGTACGGCACACCCAGAAGGCCGTTGAGTATAAATGCCAGCGTACCAGTTCTGTCCGCGCCGGCATTGCAATGAATGTAGACAGGATAATTGCTTTCGTCGCTTAAAAATTCCAATATTGACTTAAAGGCGGCAGGCACTCTTTCGTCGTATGCCCTGATGGGGTATTCGCCCTTGTAATATTCAGGAATGATGCAAGTATAGGCATAGAACGGCGCCTTTATGTACTTACCTTCGGGATTGAAGTAGTTTGAAGTCTGGCCTCCGTCGTCAACTCCGGGAGTGCGCAGGTCTATCTCGCTCTTAATACCAAGAATATCGCGCAACCTGCTCTTCCCCTCGTCTGATACCGGCGTAGTCTGGTAACCGTTGAGCTGTCCGCCGCGGTAGAGCAAGCCATAGTTTACAGTTTGCCCGTCGGTCGTCTCCCAACCGCCCATATCGCGCACATTTGCGGTGTGGTCAATGGAATAGAGCGCCACAGGAAGTTCCTTAACGGTAAAGCTGTCCATTGCCGAATAATCGGCCGCAAAACTACCCGAAACCTTCCAGTAATAGGTCTTCCCTGGCATAAACATACCATAGTAGTACTCGCACTCGTCCGTTTCGGCTGTAAAAGCGTCTTCAAAGCTCGGGTTATCCGCAATATAGACGGTATATTCGATACTTTCATTGCCATACCAGGCAAGCATTATATTCTGCCAGTCATAATTTTCGCCGTTATGTTCAAGCAAAAAATCGCATTGCTTTGCCGTGTCATCCTCGTCTATATATTCTCTGAGTAACGGCGCACACAAATCGAGCTCAGCGCCCGCATATACGAGTTTTAATTGAATTGTGTGGTCTGTACCAATCGGACCTGCTGAACAGGCAGAAAGCAGTATAAGAAATAATGAAATTATTATGCAAAGAAATTTTTTCATGCGGGATAGTGACATTATTTTTTATGAAGCTTGTTTTTGAGCTTCCGATTAAAAGTTTTTCTGTCGAAGAGGAACAGATACAATGCGCGCATGAGACGTGAACGTTTTTTCACCGCAGACGGCATTGCCGGCTCTTTGTAGACGGCAGTTTCTCCGAAATGAATTCTTTCTAAAGATCTGTTCCAGAAATCTATACCGCTTACAGTATGTCCTTCACCCATATCATCTTCAAATTCAAGATCGCCAAAAATATTTCTGTCAAAAGATCTCGAGAAATGCAGATAATATTCGAACGGCCTAGAAAGTTCATAATCACGCGCAAATATATCAACTGCGCCTTTCCCGAAATATGTACGCATATCGCGCACAAAATCGATTGCACTCTCCTGCACTAACCGTGTTACGAACTGAGTAGGATAGTTCATATCAAACTTATCAAAAACAGGCTCTAACTTTCCATCATTCAAGGCATACCCTATTGTGGAAGGCGCTAATTCAGATATAATATGTTCACGCACGACACCGGTCACTATTGGCTTATAATCATAGAAGCATTCATTTTCAATATCGCCTAAAAAGCAACGTTTTTCAAGGTACTCATTATTTGAATGGATATAATAGGAACGGATTTTAAAACCTAAAAGCTTATTCAGAACCAACTCAACACGGCCAGAATACCCTATATCAAAGAATACATCTTCAGGCGCAAAAATTTCAGAGAAATATTTTTTGAGCATTTCGTCATATTCTTCAAACGTAGCGTCTTGCAGATAGGATATATAAAAATCCTTCATAAAAGCAGCAAACTGCTCTTTATCCACAAACGGCGTCAGGCTCATAGCGTTGTTTTTCTCTCTATAAGCCGCATAGGCATCAAGAGCCCTTGTAGTCATAACGGGCTTGAATAATTCATAGATACTTTCAGGCGTTTGACTGGCATAATTCAATTTCTGCACTATAGAGTGGACATCGTTAAAGCTTTTAATATCAGCTATTGCAAACGACTTTCTGGAAACGCGTATGTAGCTGCTTTGCGGCAAACCTGTCAATCCCTCCGAAAGAATATCGTAGGCCTTCTTTATAAGGTAACCATCTCTTGCCGCAAAGTGAATTTTTCTTATTCCCTTACCTCTAGTCTTCTTTATAAGCCACCGCACAATAGCAAAAACATGCATACCGGTTATAAAATAACCTACAAACTTTGGATCTGCATTGAGGTCACTGTTTATATTGAAACTTACATAGGGGAAGTCGAAAATTTTATTTGCTACTACAGCCAGACAACTTCTAAGTCCGGTATAGCTGTAGTACGCCAAATCCATATCTGTGTACCTATCTGAAATATAGAATATTTTATTGTACGACAAGCCTGTAAAAATTCCAGGATTTCTTCCCTGCAAAAGTCCCATTGGCGCAGGATAGTGCTGCGCATGCCAGCCTGCCCCTTTAGCTTTTGCTACATCTGAATCGTAATTATCACCTATATGATAAAATTGCGGAGGCAAAGCAAAATCTTTTAATTCCCTTGATATTGCACTATATAATCTGCCCGAATGTTTTGTAAGATGATATTCGTTAGAAAGATAGAGCTTATCATACCCTTCTATTCCACATTTCTGAAGTATAGCTTCAATGCATGAACGAGGCAGATACATATCGCTGACGAGTATAATTTTCTTGCCAGTATTTTTGGCAATTTCAAATAATTCGCAAGCACTCTTGCGGGGGTATGAAAATTTAATTTCATTTTCAATTTCCAACTTTTGAACTTCACGCAATTTTTCCCTGTCATAGCCATAAACTTCAGCAATAAGGTCATATATTTCATCAAAAGTAGGCTCTTCTATACCTGGTCTCAACGCTTTTTGAATCTTATGGCAGTGCTCTTCGGCATAGTGCCTTATCGAGGCAAAGTCAACATATGAATTTATCCCGAAAATCTCTGTAAAAGGTTTGTTAAGACAGATGAACATATCGAGAGGTTTGGCAAAAGGCCTAAATACAAGAGTATCAAAAACATCAAAGCTTATAACCTTTATATCAGGTGAATATATCTTATCAAGCAAAGAGTAGTAAACGTCATCTATGCCTGCCGTATTTGTCATCTGATTGAGAAAAAGCTCAGACTTTATATCTTTAATATTCTCGATTTCTTCCTGAAGAAAAGTATCCGACACATATTTTCTGTATGTTTCAGTTAAAACAAGGCCTCTTCCAAGTCTTATATATATCATTCCATAGCGCTGTTTCAATAATTTATATTCAGTGGCATACTTCTCAAAATAACCATGTTTTTCAAGCAGACTTTCCAGATAATCAAAAACAGCAACCAGGTCTTCAATATTCTTTCTGTATTTTTCAGCACTGTCTGTATTTACACTCTGTTCATTATGAATGCAATAGATATAATAAGCGTTATGAACATTCACTACTTTTTTTGCAAACATAAACAGCGTTGCAGAAAAAGCAATATCCTCCCCCATTACAAGATGCGTCTTGACTGAATTAAGCATATTTAAATCTGTTAAACATGCCTCCCACAAATCGCGCCGAATCAGCTTATTCCATACATAGTGATAGTGAGAGCAAAGCCCATGCATCTTCATAAATAAATCGAGCACTCCTCGTCCATCGGTATCTAATGTTACAGACCGAAGCGGGTCAAGGTTATAGTAGCAGGCCCTGTGCCTGTCAATGGTATTATTTGGTACACTGCCAAGTTTACGCATGTCACCAAACACAAGATCAGCGCCAGAACTTTTTGCTTTAAAAACAAGACTACTTATCCAGTTTTTAGTTATCTGGTCGTCGCTGTCCATAAATGCTATGTACTCACCGGATGCATTGTCTGCGCCGACAATGCGGGCATTGAACAGACCGCGATTTTCTTCCAGCGTGATGACCTTAATATTTTCATTGGCCGCGGCAAGCTCTTCAAGCACCTCAGCCGTATTATCTGTGCTGCCATCGTTGACACATATAATTTCGACATTGTTGTAGTATTGGGTCAACAGACAATACACACTGTTTTTTATATATTTTCCGGAATTATAACAGGGAACTATTACAGAAACCTTTACCAACTGCTCCATTTATCCATCTCCGTAAAACTAAATAATGATTGGATATTTTATTAAAAATTTTTTATAAATCAGAACGGATTGCCCGTAAATTCGGGCAATCCGTTCCCGATTTCAGTTATCAGCAGAATTTAAATTATAGGTTTAACCACTAAATCCGATTTAAATGCTAATCCATAATTATCTGCTAAAATTGTTCGTCAGCTCAAACCAAGTCAGTTGCACTGCTGACCCGATAGCTCAATGCCGTTCTGTATGAAGAGCCGAGTTATCAATATGCAAAATCAAACGAAATGGTAACGCTGTTGCCGTTTGAAGAAGTATAGGCAAGGTCGAGCGATACAAATTTACCCGCCGTGACTACGGCTTCAAAATCCACGTCGCCTTCAGCATTTCCCGCAGCAAATCCTATCGAAGTGAGGTATGTTGCAGAGAGCTTTGCTGTAAGCGTAAGCGTGTCTTCAACATCGCCGTATACGGGCAGAATGAAGTCGCTCTCCTTGGGGAATGCCCCGAGCTTTATGCCGGATACATTCGTGGTCTCTTCCTCTTCGGCATACATTCCGTCGCCCTCGCCTATTTCGTTGAGCACTCCGCTATTGACGACCAACGTATACCCTGTTTCTGCCTTGGTATAAGTTTCCGTCTCCCAGGAAAGCACTGTTTCGCCGGAGGATACCGTTATCTTCTTTTCAAGCGAAGCTGCCTCATCCGCGCCATCATATGCACGGGTTATTTTTGTATACTCGGTCGTCTGCTCTCCGCCATTGGGGCCGGTAGTTCCGGGGTTGGTATTGCAACCTGCTGCAAACAGCACCGCTATCGCTGCGGCTGCCGTCGCCATGAATATTATCTTCTTCTTCATTGTTACCACCTCCTTCCGAGTGTAACGTATGCCGCCGACGCAAGCGCTATAACTGCCGCTGCGGCATCCGCAAATCTGTTTGCAAGTATCCTTGCCGCTGCAAGGTCTTCCTCAGCTCCCTGAGCTGCGCCGTTGTATGCCTCGAGCATCTCTTCATACTGAGCGAATGAAAGTCCCTCTGCCACGGCGTCGCGCAGTTCTGCGCTGCCAAACTCTTCATAGAGCACATATACTGCGCTCAGAGCCTCGTACTGCGCCTCAAGCGAACCGTCTGCTCCCACTTCTGCGAGCGCCTCGAGCGCCTCCTTCAGGGCCGTAAACTTCTCGGTGTATACCAAAATGTACTTTGCTTCATAAAGTGCGTCGGATGTTGCCGTAGCACCCTCTGCCAGCACATCTTCGCCGTTGTACCAGCCGTCGAACTCGTAGCTCTTTACTCTGTTGCCGGACTTTTCAGGTGCGGCAGGCGCGGCGATTGCCTCGCCCTCATAGTATTCTGTAACGGAAACCGTCTTGCCTTCGGCAACGAATGTCACTTCGTACAGCTTGCCGAGCATCTCTTCGTACTGAGCAAACGAAAGTCCCTCTGCCTCTGCGTCAGTTTTGTCCTTTTCGGTGAGAGTTGCATATACAGTCCTGAGGTTGCTTACCGCAATGTGCTTTTCTGCAGGTGTCTGAGCTGCTGCAAGCGCATCCGTGAGCGTCTTTAAAGTGTTATATGTAGTGCTGTAAACCTTGCTGAATGCTGCGGTATAAGTAGCGTCTGCCGTTGCTGTAACACCAGCGGTCCACTGTACCTCGCCGTTATACCAGCCCTTGAACGCATAGGATGCTACCATGCTGCTCGAAGATGCCTTTATCGGGTCGAACATAGGCGCATTTACCGCCTCGCCTTCGTACAGTGTTTTTGAAGTTATGGTTATGCCGTTTGAAATAAAGCTTACTTCGTAAAGTTTGCCGAGCATCTGTTCATAAAGCTCAAAGGAAAGACCTTCATCCTCGGCATCGGCAATATTCTCAGCCGTAAGAGTTTCATAGAGTTCGGTAACGTCGTCTACGGCGTCGTGCCTATCCGCAGGCGTACCACTCTCTGCCGTCTCTTCGAGGGCGGCAAGCACTTCTGCTATATCGTAGTAGAGCGCTGCGTGTACCTTCTGATATTTTGCGGTATATGTAACGTTTGCCGAAGCCACCATGCCATCCTCAAACATCTCCTCACCGTTGTACCAGCCAAGGAAGTCATAAGCTGCAACCATCGTGCTGTCCACGGGCTTTACATATTCCGGAGGTACGATAAGACTTTGCTGATAAAGTTCAAATATTTCTGAGACTTCTTCGTCACATATAAACGTAATTGTGTAGTATCTGCCTAATTTAGCGCCAAGACCTTCTTCAGGTGAAGTCCCCTCAGTACTAAATTTAAACTTCACACCGTCTATAACATAATCACCGGTTACTATTATTCCATTAACAGCATAGTACTCTTTTCCGTCAACCTCAAACGCACCATTTATGTAGCTGATCCATATATTGCTATCATCCGTAGGAGGAGCTACCTGTGTACGAGCATAACCGCCATTAGAACGCTTATGCCAATCTCCGGATATGTATTTACCATCTTCAGCAAAGTTAATGTAGTAGAATGTTCCATACGGCTGTGTAGGAGAGTAAACAGCCGCATTCCCTGTGAGTCTGTCGCCAACTTCAAATCCGGCATCAGGAGCAAAATCAACTTCTTCGGCAGTAGCAAAGTAGTAATAGTCGCCATCAATTATAGTCCAGCCACTCTGTTCTATACCTTCAACATAGTACTTTTCGCCATTCCACCCGGTGTATTTGCCAATAAGTTTGCATGAATTGGTTTCAGCCGGAGAACCTTCGCTGTCATCAAATTCATACATTACTCCGTCAACCGCATAAAGTCCCTTTACAAGATTGCCAGAACCATTTGCATAATAAAGATTTCCGTTATAATCTACCCATTCATTTGTACGGTAAACAATCCATATTCCGTCCTCGGAATGAGGATTCCTTACATCAGTGAATGAAGTCAATCCGTTGTAATCACGATAATGGAAATAGCCGCCGATAAACTTACCAGTTTCATCCAACGTTACTTTATAAAGAGTATTGTATGGCTGAGTATTTGTATATACTGTAGCAATTCCTGTCGCCCTGTCACCGCGGCGCACACCATTAAGGCCAAAGTCATTGGTTGTAGTGAAGTAATAGTATCCATCTTCGAGTTCTATCCAACCTTCATACATTACGCCGTTAACAAAGTATCTTACGCCATATTTGCCTGTATATCCGCCAACCATCAGACCATTTTCAAAATAATAGTCAATGTCCCCACTTGCATAATTATCGTAGCAATGGCTTTCCTGGAATGTTACCGTTCCGTTTACACCTAAGCCATCCTCTCCGAAATAGTATGTATCCTCGCCGATAGTCATCCAGCCGGTATGCATTTCACCGTTTACGAAATACATAAGGCGGCCTTCAGTATCGGTTATAAGTCCGGAGAATGAGCTTATGTCGGTCATGCAGTATCCGCATTCAGTGCAGAGGATATATTCGCCGTCATACACATAGCTATGGCCGTTCTGAGTGCAGGCATTGTTTTTGCGTATGGTATACGTATCAAAGATTTCCACACCGGTACCGCCAAGATTATATGTGGTTATTGTCATTGTCTCGTCAGTTGCTTCAACCGAGATATATATTGCGGTATAGTCATTGGTAGCAACTGCAAAATTGAAAGCGTCATTCCATACAACATCGTAAGACTTTTCGCCTGTTGACCCCGCAATATAATATACTGCACCGTTTTCCTCATCCACCTTTCCGCCAGTCATAGGCAGCGTGCGCGCATAGGCATGGTCATGGCCTGAGAACACAACATCTATACCCGCCTCGTCTACGGCTATTGGAAGATATTGATGCACATAATCGCTACCACCGGTAGGGTTAGTATAGTATGCAGGCTGGTGCAGCGTTAAAACCTTCCATATGGCGTCGCTGGATTTTGCATCCTCAACCAACCAGGCAAGCGCTTCCTGCAGATTTTCAAGACTGCTCGTATATGTATAGCTTATTACTGCCACATACACATTGCCGTAAGTTACGGAATAATAGCCAGTACCGGGCAACATATTTATCGTTGCAGCTATATTACCATCCAAATCACCTGCATATTCATGGTTACCAAGAACCTGCACCATGTCTACATTGCTGAAGTTGGAAGAGAACACGTTGAGTATTTCAGCCCACTGAGCATAAGAACTTGCACTGTCTATAAAGTCGCCTGTCTGAATACCAAAACTGTAATCCTTGCCGGATGAACCTATTGCCTGAGCAATGGCTTCAACATTGCCAGCATTCTCTGCCTGAGTATCGCCCAATACAAAGAAATCAGTATTGCCACCCTTTATTGTCGTGGAGAAATAATGAACCTCAGACCATACAGTTCCGTCACCAACGATATACACATATTCTGTATTGCGCTTTAACCCGCCAAGCTCTATTGAGTTCACAAGAACTGCGCTGTTATCGGCCGCATTATTGCTCTCACCTATATCAAGCAGTTGGCTTGTTCCTTCTACCGCCTCTACACCATCAAATGAATTTCCGTTTGCCTCATATTCGGCAACGGTCATATACTTTATAAGTGCCTTTTGCACAGTATTCAAAGGATTGGCAAGCCAGCTTATGCTCTGCTCGGTCTGGCTGTTTTCATTTGCCTTGGCAGATACAAACAGCGGGCCATTGCCTTCTCCTGCCGGAACACGGCTGAAAGCAGTGGTTGCAAAAGATACATTGCCGTTTTCATCTTCGGCTACAACCTGCATTATTGCAGCATCATCAAGGAAACTTTCAGGCAGTGCTATTCTGCCCTTCTCATCCGTAACGCCCTCAAGCAATGTTCCGTCGACAGTAATTGTTACGCCTGAAGCGGGCTCTCCTGCGTGTGTAACATAGATGTAGGCGCTGTACTTATTATTGTTTCCAACCACAAGCACATCGGTAGAAATTTCATAATATGCTTCAACTGATACGGACAGATCAAGACAGAAACTGTTCATAACGGGAGTACCTACGTCACTGCCATCATTATAAACATATTCCTGGAAGCCATCTATGTATGTAACCTTGCTTGTATCGACGGAATACACGAGCGGTATGCCTGCGGCGAGCGACTTGGGGATAGAAATATTCACAGACGCTATCGCACCGGCGCCCTCTGCCGCCTCTGTGCCCTCTTTTCTCGTCACTTCTATCGTGTAGGTGTTGGTGACTGCATTTGTAAGATTGCATACAACGTTAAATCCTTCGGCAGGCTCGGCGTCAAGCATAAATTCGCTTCTTAACGTGAGCTCGAATACAACGCTCTCCACCTTGCTCATATCCGAAGCATAAAGTTCGAGGCCGTAATCACTGTTAAGAAGAGGTACCGCACCTTCGGCAGGCACAAGCGAAACCGTTTCGAACTCGCTTGCACCCTGCACGTTTACAGTATAGCTCTGCGTGGTATAGTTTCCGGCATAGTCACCGACTTCTATTGTTACCACATGGCTGCCGTTGGGAACATAGTAATCGACAGACTGCACATTTCCTTCACTCTGAGTTGCGTTACCTTCGGCATCCTGCGTTCCGGTTCTCGAACCATATTCAAGTTGGTTGCCGTCTATATAAATATGTACATTTTCAGGTATTACGCCGGTATCAAATCTGTCAGTATAGTCAACATACTGGGCATGTACCTGGAACATTGACGAGTTAATGGTCACTCCGTCTTCAAGCGTTGTGTTTTCTATATCGCCCTGAGGATTTGCAATGTATGCATACGTTATCTCAGGTGCATTTACGTCGTTAGTCTGTGAGCCATATACGAACTGGAAATCGTCAAAGTATACATAACTTTTATCGCCTTTGCCATTTTCATTGACGCCCATATTTATGCCGGGCACAACCATAAGGCGCAGCGC
Source organism: Candidatus Coproplasma excrementigallinarum (assembly GCA_018714625.1). Taxonomy (GTDB): domain Bacteria; phylum Bacillota; class Clostridia; order Christensenellales; family Borkfalkiaceae; genus Coproplasma; species Coproplasma excrementigallinarum. Next base: position 7,309 of record DVNE01000012.1, on the reverse strand, counting down.
CTGACCAAGATATAGGACATAAAAATCACCAGCAATAGGCGTTAGGGTTGTTACACCATTAGCTGTAGAATATGTAGCTATTGGAGCCTCGTAATAATGCCACCCTTCAGGATAATAATCAGAATAATACGGTATTCCAAGAGCATCTGCCTCTACTTGCGACTGGGCTGTAAAATTTACAACGGCGGGTTGGTCACTCTGCTGCCTATAGGTATTATCAAGGCTATAGGAGCCATCCTCATTCTGAACATACGCAACTTCACCATCTTCATTATAGTTATACCCGTACAGATAGCCTCTAAGCCAAAGATTTCTGGTATTAGCCGGGGTATACATCCAAACACCTATAGCTGTAGGTTTACCAGGAATAATCATTTCATATGTCGGGCCAAAGTAAGCACCATCTGTTTTGCTAACATTGGTAAAGTCATAATCTACGCGAAGCGAATGCGAACCCATGCGTACAGGGTATCCGTCTTCGCTGCTTACAACACAACTGCTAGTGATTGCTCCAGCCCCCGCATTTGATGCAGAAAATGCAGAATTTCCATTTTCCGTGTCATAATATTCTTCTGCAGGAATAGTAGTGCCCGTTTCCTCATCATATACATCTTCAAAATCCCATACTACGGTTGGCATTTGACCAACAGAAACCTCTACCGACGCCGTGAGGGAGGGATTGGCGGCGGATTTTACCGTTACCGTGGAAGTGGTATCCGTAGCCTCTTCATCGGCGACAAATATATTGCCGTCCATAGCACCTGCATAGAGGGGATTGCCCTCCTCGTCAAGGCTGGGCGAACCGTCGCTCTTTCTGCCGGCCGAAATAGTCCATTCAAGGTCGCCGGAGTCGCGCAGATGCACCTCACGCTGCTGCCAAAGTGCAGTAAGACCGAGATCTGTGCGCTCGCCGAACGCCAGAGTTACGGCCGAGGACGAGAATGAAAGACTATCGGGATTGCGCAACTCTATTGTAGAAGAGCCCACAACCTTATCCTGATAGACGAGTTCCACGGTCACATCCGTACCCGCTGAAGGGATAGCTTCAGCTTTGCTTATAAATTCACCGCTGCCATCCTCAAGCTCGGTAATTTCGCCATATGCAGCATCCTCTTGCGAAACTCTCCAATACGCTTCTTCAGGAATTTCAGCAGAAAAACCTGCCGTATCAACGCCCAGCGCCGTAAATGTAACAGATGAGCCGGGAGTATAAACTTCGTTGTTGGGGGTAATTTCCGCACTTGCAAATATACCGGTAGGCTCCGCATTGGAGACAACCAAAAGCGAAGAAGATACCGAACGCTCCTGTCCGTCGGAAGGACTGTTGGCAAGCGTAAGGTCATCAGTTCCCGCATACTTTGCAAGGTATGTAGTAGAACCGCCGCCATCAAGATTTGCCGCAACTACGCAGCCCTGTTCCTGCATCTTGCAAGCGAGGTCATAGAGCGAATAACCGCTCGAATAGGGCGCCTGACGGCCGTCAGCCACCATAAGAACGACAGTTCCGTCAGCCTTAATGCCTACCGCCGTACGGGGTTGCTTGGTAGTATCTGAGGGACTGGGAACAACCGTTCCGTCCTGTATAAGCATGCTGGCTGCACCTATCGCTTCCTGTACGTCATCAGTAATTTCGCCGGTGCGTATAACAGCATCTCCATTTTTTAATATAGCAAAGTAAATACGACCGTTGGATTTATGAACAGTTTTACCATTCATTACAAGCGCGCCCGTAGGCTCGCCGGTAGCCATATTAAAGAAGTCGCCGTTTACTGCGGCAACAACTTTTACCGGGCGGGCAGTTTCAGCCGCAGCAACGTGGTTGCGGACGGTGTCCATCCCCCACTTCCCGCTTGTATCATAGTCTTTGTACCCGGCAATGAGAGTGTTCTGCTTCAGATCAATCTCTATCGCATAGGCAACTACCTGGTCGTCATTGGTCGTCTCGACATTGGTGTAGTACTTAGTCTCTCTGACGCCGGCCGAGATATTGTGCATGGTTACAGACGTATTGTACCTGCCGCCTGCTGCGTAGGCGGTGTTGCCAAACAACGACATTGCGAGCGCAAATGCCACGGCAAAACATACTGCCAGCGCCGCAATTATAACCCTGCGCAATTTCCCGTTCTGGGTTTTTAGTTTCATTTGGTTCCTCCTGTAATTTTTTTCAATTCTTTCCGACTTGCAAATTCTGTCTTTAAAACACTCTATAATATAAATCCGCCATGCAGAATTTCGCCTTAATTGGTACCAAGATGCGGCTCGCCCTTGTCTTCGGCAGCCGAACCTTCTATAAGTCCCAAAAGCTCAAGTTTGTGCTTGTGATAATAAAAACTGGACTGCTTCATCTTGGTTGCGGCGAGCGCCTCTTCAAGCGTTATGTCCTTTTTGCAGAACCGTTCCACCGTCGTGATAAAGGCCTTACTGTACTGCTTGGGCGGACGCCCGAACTTTACTCCGCGCTGCCGCGCCGACTGTATGCCCTTTGCCTGGAGCGCGCTGTGCGCCCTCTCCTTTTCGGCACAGAAATCAAGCAGCTGCGACACGGCTGACACCACCACGCTCCGATCATCGCCTGCACGCGTATCCAGAGCGGGCAAATCAAGAACGCATACATCGGCGCCTATAGTCCCCGCAATACGCGTCCAGTCACGCGAGATATTTTCGTAGCCCTCGTTTAAGACAAGCAGCGTTTTTATTACAAGTAAATCCCCTTTTTTAAGAGACTGCAACAACTTAACAAAAGACGCGCGCGAAGCGGGCTGTTCATCCACAAAAATATTGCTCTTTGGCACGCCGAACTGCGACAAATCCTGTATTTGCTTGCTTAAGCTCGGCCCTCTTTGCAATGTACGCGCATACCCAAACTTTGCCACAACTCTCCTCCTTTTGCTTTATTCCAGCAAATGTGTACTTTTACTGGATAATTAAAAAATATAAAAACTTATATTACAATCAATATTTTAGCATAAAAATCCTACTTTTGCAATGAAAATTGCAAAATAAAATAAAGTCAAATAAAGTACACATTTACTGAAGTTTTACTGAGAAATTTTAACAGAATAACGCGTGGCGTGGCGCACAAATTGCGCGCCACGCCACGCTCAATAAAAGACAACATTATTTTTACAAAGCGCAAACACATTCAATAAAGGATATTTCTTGTGCAGACAACTTTATGCAACGTTTTTACTCTGCCCATATCCTTTGAATTTATTGCCAATAAAGCGAACATTTCCTATAAAGGTACAAACGTTTTTAATTTGCAGCACAGAATTGCTCTCCACCCTTGAATTTACTGATAAAAAATGATATAATATCTGAAGCAATATTGAATGAAAAACGGAGCCGTTTGCAATGAAACACATTCCCGAATACATACAGATACGCGGCGCGCGCGTGCACAACCTTAAAAATATAGACGTTGACATACCGCTGAATGAAATTGTCGGAATTGCGGGTGTCTCGGGCTCAGGCAAGTCCTCCCTGGCGCTCGGAGTGCTGTATGCCGAGGGCTCGAGAAGATACCTGGAGGCGCTCTCCACCTATACCCGCCGCCGAATGACCCAGGCCTCCAGGGCGAGCGTAGACGAAATACTGCACGTTCCCTCCGCCCTTGCCCTGCACCAGCGGCCGGGCGTACCGGGAATACGCAGCACTTTCGGCACGGGCACAGAACTTCTGAACGGCCTGCGCCTTATGTATTCCCGCCTTGCCTGCCACCGCTGTCCTAACGGGCACTACCTTCCGCCCACCCTAGATGTAGCGGCCGGAAAGCCGCTTGTTTGCCCCATATGTGGCACCCAATTTTACGCACCGTCTGCCGAGGACCTCTCATTCAACAGCCAGGGCGCGTGCAAAACCTGTGGCGGAACGGGCATAGTGCGCGCGGTTGACACAAGCACGCTTGTACCCGACGACAGCCTTACGATAGACGAGGGCGCAGTTGCGCCGTGGAATTCGCTGATGTGGTCGCTCATGGCCGACGTGTGCCGCGCAATGGGCGTGCGCACCGACGTACCCTTCCGCGACCTTACTGAAAAGGAAAAAGCTATAGTTTTCCATGGTCCCGCTGTAAAGAAACACATATTTTACCGTGCGAAGAACTCCGACGTGGCCACCGAGCTCGACTTTACCTACTACAACGCAATTTATACGGTGGAGAACGCGCTTGCCAAGGTGAAGGACGAGAGCGGAATGAAGCGCGTGGAAAAATTTTTGAAGCAGGACGTCTGCCCCGACTGCGGCGGCTCGAGGCTGTGCGAGGGGGCACGTGCGCCCAGGCTGTGCGGCATACCCCTTGACGAAGCCTGCAAAATGACGCTGGAAAAACTTGTTGAATGGGTAAAAAACGTGCCCTCCACCCTGCCCGAACCCATGCGGCCAATGGCAGACAGCATAGGCTTATCCTTCCTCGCCACGGCAAAGCGGCTTACCGATTTGGGGCTTGGGTATCTGTCGCTAGACCGCGCGGCCTCCACACTCTCCACGGGCGAACGCCAGAGAATGCAGCTCGCGCGCGCCGTACGCAACCGCACGACGGGCGTTTTATATGTGCTGGACGAGCCATCAATCGGCCTGCACCCCTCCAATATAGTGGGGCTTACAGGCGTAATGAACGACCTTGTTGCCGACGGCAATTCGGTAATCCTTGTAGACCACGACGTGCAGATACTCTCCGTTGCCGACCATATAATCGAAATGGGGCCTGGCGCAGGCGCAGCGGGCGGAAATATTATTGCGCAGGGCACGGTTGAACAACTTATACACGATAAAAATTCAAAAATAGGAAGGTTTCTGGACAAGGCCGAACGCCCGCCCGTAAGACAGCAGGCTGAGAGCGCGAAGATGTTTGAATACGGCGCAATCACTCTTAAGACGGGAGCAATACACACGGTAAAACCGCTTGAGGCAAAAATACCTAAACGCAGGCTTACCGTGGTTACGGGCGTTTCTGGTTCGGGCAAGACCACGCTTGTGCTTGAAAGCCTTGTGCCCGCGCTCGAGGCCAGATCCTGCGGCAAAAAGATGCCGGAGCACATAATTTCAATCGATGCGGACGGCATAGACCAGGTAAAGCTCATAGACGCCACGCCCATAGGAATAAACGTGCGCTCCACGGTGGCGACATACGCCAACGTACACGACGAGCTGCGCAAAATTTTCGCGCGCACGGCGGATGCAAAAAAGCTCGGGTACAAGGCGGGCGATTTTTCGTACAATACGGGCAGTCTGCGCTGCCCCGTATGCGACGGCACGGGCGAGATAAGCCTTGACGTACAGTTTTTACCCGACGTAGATATACCCTGCCCCGATTGCCGCGGTTCGCGCTACGGCAAAGACGCAGGACTTATACATTTTGTATGCAGCGACGGGCGCAGCCTTACACTGCCGCAAATAATGAGCATGGACATACACACCGCTTTGTACGCCTGCCGCGATATGAAGCTTGTCTGCCAGCGACTTGAAGTGCTGGAAGAGTTGGGGCTCGGATACCTCACCCTAGGCGAGGAAACGCCCAGCCTCTCGGGCGGAGAGGCACAGAGGCTTAAACTTGCAAGCGAGATGGGTAAGGTGCAGACGGACAGCGTGTTCGTATTTGACGAGCCCACGATAGGGCTGCACCCCCTCGACGTGGCCACTCTTATAGGCATATTCAACACGCTTATAGAGCACGGAGCAACGGTAATAGTAATCGAGCACGACCTTGACGTAATTAAAAATGCCGACTATATCATAGACATGGGGCCCGGCGGCGGCGAGGCGGGCGGCAGAATAGTGGCCTGCGGCACTCCCGAAGAAATTAAGGACAACAGCCAAAGCATAACGGGCAGGTTTATCTGAGCTGCCAAACCAAGTTGGGCGGCACATATGCCCGATTTACCCACAATCCAAAAGGCAGTACGACCGAGCACTCTGCGCCCGTAACAGCGCGGAAAGGCCTTTGAAACTTCGGCCGCTCCACACGAAAACAACTAAAATACAATATATACGTATGCAAAAAATTACGCACAAGCAATATGAGGCGGCGCCGATATTCTATCGGCGCCGCCTCATATTTTCTTATATAAAATTTTTATAAATCTTCCAACTCTTTTAATATATCAGCGCAAGCAGTTTTTTTATAAGTCACTATAAAATCAGCCTCTGACCAGCTCTGCTAGTTTACCGCCGGTAATTTGCAGAAGAGCACTGCACGGCAATTCCACCTGCATTCCGACCTTGCCCGCACTCACAAAAATGGTCTTGCCATCGGCAGAACTGTCGAAAAATGTGGGAAAGAGCTTTTTCATCCCCACGGGAGAGCAACCGCCGTGTATGTAACCGGTTGCGGGCAACAGCTGTTTCTGCGGCAGCATCTCCACCGCTTTTTCTCCCGCTGCCTTTGCCGCCTTTTTCAAGTCAAGCTCGGCTGCAACAGGTATTACGAACACATAAAATTTGCCCGGCCCCGCCGTGGTTACAAGCGTTTTATACACTCTGTCGACGTCTTCGCCTAGAGCGGCCGCAACCTCCACACCGGACAGCGCCCCGCCATCATAGGTGTACACATTGTACTCAACTCCCGCTTTTTCTATTATCCTCATTGCGTTTGTCTTGGTCATATAGAGCTGCCTCCCTGAACATCAACGCAACCATTCTACCACTTATTTATAAATTTAGCAATATTTCAGAGCAAGTTACCTGAAAATTTAAAGCGTATGAAAATAATAATCAAATCAAGTTATACGGCTTTAAAAACAGGTATATCCTTTAAAAGTTAAATCAATCACACATAACATTAAAATAAGCGCCTTCGAGAAGGAACACTACAAAATATAACAATAAAAGAGCAGCAACTGCATTGCGCAGTTGCTGCTCTTTTAATTGAAATCCGGCAATTTGCTATCCTCGCAGGCGCTCTGTGCCAACTACTTTCGCCGTAGATGAGCTTAACTTCTGTGTTCGGTATGGGAACAGGTGGATCCTCATCGCCATCATCACCGGAATGGTATTATAACAACCTTGCGGCTGATATAAACTATTAAATATGCCCGCTTTTCCGCGGGGTCAGTCCGAAGACTGACAACTGCACAGAACAAGAAAACTGAAACAAAGGCAAATAATTACGCTCGTTAAAATCGTAGCTATCTTCCGTTATTAAGGATTCGTAAATTCATCTTTTTTGCTCAACTTTCTGTGTTGAGATCAAGCCCTCGACCTATTAGTATCGGTCAGCTCAATGCATTGCTGCACTTACACCTCCGACCTATCAACCTTGTAGTCTGCAAGGGGTCTTACTCTTTCGATGGGATATCTTATCTTGAGGTGA